>NZ_JAVETM010000034.1:0-40405 GCF_034006065.1 Desulfobotulus sp.
CATGCGTCGGAGGATTTCCTTTTTGTGGTCTTTTTCCGGTTCCTGAAAAAAGATGCCAGCGGCTTTGGCCCTTTTCAGCACCTTGGGGTAGGGATCCAGGAAGCTTGTGACGCAGGATCGGATGCCTGCTCTGGCTGCGGCTTCGGCAATGGGAAGAAAGGTCCCGAGGTTGTGGTGGCTCTGCCCCTTGCTGTCCTTCCAGTGGCAGATGGGGTCAAAGCGCCAGACGAGGTTTTCCGGGCCAAAGCGCCGGGCAAGGGCCGCCATCTGCCCGAGCCTTTCATCAAGGGAAGGCAGATCCGGTTCCAGGACGCAGGGTGTATTGAGGGTGAAGTGCAGATAGACCCCCATGCCCCTGGACTCCACCTTCTCCCCGGTGTTTTCCCTTAAAAAGGGTCTGTAGTTTTTGGACCAGAAGACAAGGGCCGCCACTTCGCGTTCTGACACCGGCACATGGAAACGTTTCCCGGACACGGGATTTTCCACCATGAAAAAGCCCTTTTCCAGTCCTTCATGAAACCAGGGCAGGTGAAAGGCGGGAAGATCCGTCCTGCGGGAGACGGAAAGAATGCGGCGCAGGCCCATGACACGGTTCAGGGTTTTTTGAAGTCGGAAAAGGAAATGACCCGGCCTGCTGTTCCCCCATCCTTTTTCCGGTTTTCTGCGGCCTGAGTTTCTTCCTCGCGTTTCCGTAAGGCCTCAGGGGGTTCCAGTTTTTCAAGGCGGATGCGTTTTCCCTGCATGGTAAATTCCACGCCATTGATGTAAGTATCCCGGAGGATCCAAGTGAGGGTTTCCGGTGCTTCGGGAACCTGAAGGAGACGCATGGTGAGGTGATACCAGTCCCGCTTGATATCCGGTTCGATATCTTCAATGCGGGCGTAGGATGTGGGTTCGTCTTCAAAATAGATGCGTACGATGTCGCCGATATCCGTCATGGCTGGATGCTTTCCTTGATGATCCTCAGGGCGGCTGCCCTGTTTTTCAGTATGTTAGGGGTTTTCCGGGAATCCGGTCCGGAAAAGGCCCTGGCCCTGTGGAGCGTCCCCTGAAGTTTTTTTAAAGAAAGGCCCCAGGGACTTCGTTTTGGGACGGATCATCTATGGCACAGGACAGGCTTGACTGTCAAAGAGGAGATTTTGTGATGCTGCTTAAGGATATTTTTTCGAAAAACCCCATGACCTTCAGTTTCGAATTTTTTCCACCGGCCACGGAAAAGGGCTGGGAGAGTCTTTTCCATACCATTTCCGACCTCATGCCCCTGGAGCCTGCCTATGTGAGTGTGACCTATGGGGCGGGAGGATCCACCCGGGATCGCACCCACAGGCTTTTGGCCCGGATCCACAGGGAAACGCCGCTCACCGCCGTGGCCCACCTTACCTGCGTGGGGGCCTCCAGCGCGGAAATTCATGAAATCCTGAGCGGTTATGATGCCCTGGGTGTGCACAATATTCTGGCGCTCCGGGGAGACCCGCCCGCAGGCCAGGCCTTTACTCCGCACCCCGATGGCTTTCTATACGCTGCTGATCTTGTGGCTTATATCAAAAAGCATTTTCCCGGCATGTGCATCGGTGTGGCGGGTTTTCCGGAGGGGCATCCGGGAACGCCCAATCGTCTCCTTGAAATCGAATACCTGAAGGCCAAGGTGGATGCGGGGGCGGATTATATTGTCACCCAGCTTTTCTTTGACAACCGGGATTTCTATGATTTCCGGGATCGCTGTCTGCTTGCGGGTATCCATGTACCGATTCTTGCGGGCATTATGCCCGTGACCACGCGCAAAGGCATGGAGCGCATGGCGGAACTGGCTGCCGGGGCGCGGATTCCCGCAGCTCTGCTCAAGGCAGTCTACCGGGCGGAATCGGACAGCCTTGTGGAAAATGTGGGGGTACACTGGGCCACAGAGCAGGTGCGGGATCTCATTGAGCATGGGGTCCGGGGCATTCATTTTTATACCCTGAATCGCTCACCTGCCACCTTACGGATTTATGAGGCCCTGGGTGTGAAGAATTCGAGAAACCTTGGCCGCTGAAGGAGCTGCAATGAAAGTGTTGTACGGAACCGACGACGGTCGGGAGATGGAAGATCTGGATGCCTTTTCGGATGATGGAGACCAGGATGCGGACGCCTGGGACATGGAAGAGGAGCTGGACGAGACCTTGGCGGAGCATGGGGGAGAGGGCCTGGACGGGGAAGATGAGAGACCCTTTAAAAGCCGTTCCCAGAAGAAACGGGAGGTTAAAGCCCTGGAAGCCCTGGGCTTGCAGTTGGCAGCCCTGGGAGAAGGGGCATGGCGGAAATTCCGTCTTTCTCCGGAATTGTGCAGGGCGCTGGAAGAGATGGGCAGGATCCGGAGCCATGGGGCCCGGTGTCGCCATGAAAAGCGCATTGCCGCCCTCATGCGGGAGCAGGAGGAAGGCCAGCTGAAGGCCATTGTCCGTTTTCTGGAAGACAGGGAAGGAAGGGAAAGACGGGAAAAAGGCCGGATGCAATACCTTGAATCTTTGAGAGATCGTCTGGCCGCAGGGGACAGTGGCCTTGCTGCAACCCTTGCCGCTCTTCCGGGTATGGATCCCCATCATTTTCTTTTTCTTGTGGATCAGGCGGTGAAGGAAAAGACCCAGGGCCATCCCAAAGGAAGTCGGAGGAATCTTTTCCGGTATCTCAAGGATCACCTGCCCGAAGAAAAATTCTGAACGTGGGCCTTTCAGGTCTCAAAATTCCAGGATCGTCCCACAGCCAGGGCGCTGACCTTTGGGCCAAAGGCCTGACGCAGGCGGCAGTAGGCGTTGAGTCCGGTGCAGTGACCTACGGCCATGTGGTCAAAGGAAAAGGATCCAAGACCATCCACAACCTGATCCAGCCGTTTTTCATCCGCTTCTCCCAGATGAAGTCCACCCATGATGGCGTGGAAGTGGGTGGAGCCTGTGAGGGAAGCCACATGGCTGAGGGTGTTGATGAGCCCGCGGTGGGTGCAGCCCAGAAGGAGTACGACGCCCTGGGCCGTATCCAGGATCAGACCCATGTCGTCGGCCATGGTGTCCCCCTGGGCAGGTTCGCCTGCAAAGAAGTAGGACTCCACCTTTTCCCATCCCGTTTTCATGGGAACCTCGCCTGTGGTGCGGATACCCGGTGCGATCTGCAGGCTGGTTTCCGGGGTCTGGATCTGAAAACCCGCCTTTTCCAGGGTTTTCCGGTCAAAGGGGCAGCCGATGGGGATGAGGTTGCCCGGTTGTCTGCCCGCCCACTTGGGTTCAAAGGCTTTGGGATGGGCAATGAGGGTGCGGGCTTTCGGCGGATCGAGAAAAAAGGAAAGCCCGCCTACGTGGTCATAATGACCGTGGCTCAGCACAAGGGTGTCCACAAGACTTAAGTCCTTATGCAGGGCGCGGGCGTTGGAGGCCAGAACCATCCCCTGGCCCGTATCAAAGAGGATGTGGTTTTCAGGGCTTTCCACAAGAAAGGAAAGCCCGTGTTCTCCGGTGAGGGCCACGCCCAGGGTAGTGCTGTTTTCCGCGAGCAGGGTGAGGGTGATCATCCGTAGTCTTTCCTTGAGGGAGGGTTAGGGGGATCCGGTGGAAAAAATGGGGATGGGAAACCGGATCCCCTTGATGTTTTTTCACAAAGCCTTTTTTAGGTTTATCTTTTTTTAAGGCTCAGTGGTCACAGAGATTGATGCCGGTCTGGAGGTTGTTGCTGAGGAACTGGGTGACGAGCAGCTCCGGTGTTTCGCAGGGGGCTCCGGTGAGCACGCGGATGCCCTTTTCCGCAAAGAGCTGCTGGGCCTTGTGACCCATCCCTCCTGCGATCACGACCGTGGCGCCTAAGGATTCCACCCAGCGGGGAAGCACGCCGGGCTCATGGGGAGGCGGGGTGAGGCTTTCGGTTTTTTCAATTCTGCCCTCTTTGACGTGAACCAGGGCGAATTCCTGCACATGACCAAAGTGTACAGCCAGTTTGCCTTCAGCAACGGGAATGGCGACTTTCATGGAAAAGCTCCTTCATGGGGAAAATGAAAAAAAGATCCGATTAAGGAATACCGATCATGCCAGGGATGAATTCCGGAATCCGGAAAAAGGGCGAAGTTTCAGACCCAGTGGCCTTCCACATTGGGGCTTGCGGCCTTCTTGAGCCTGCCGTTCTTGTAATGCTGTACAGCGTCAATGACCCTGCCTGAAGCGCCCACCACCACGGTAATGCCTGCGGCCTGAAGCACATCAAAGGCTTTGGGGCCACAGTGTCCTGTCAAAACGGCCTCGGCCCCTGCGGCGGCTGCGGTTTTTCCCGCCTGGATTCCCGCACCCTGGGGCAGATGGAGATTTTGGGTGTTTTCCACAACGGAATAATCAAGGGTTTCCGTATCCACGAGAAGAAAACAGCTGGCCCGCCCAAAACGGGGATCCAGAGGGGCATCCAGGGTGCGACCCTGGGAGGAAACGAGTACCTTCATGGAAATCTCCTTACTGATTTACCGTGTACACAAAAGACCCGCCTGGGGCAGGCCGTTAAAAGCAGGAATCTTCTGCCTTTCCTTCAGTCATGGGGAAAGGCTTCATTGCATGGGAAGCCGGGATTGTCCCTCCCAGCAGGTCTTCCACTTCCCGCCAGATGCGACGGATGGCCTGACTGGCCGGGCCTGTGGAGACTTCCGTAAGGCTCTTTCCCAGGGTCATGGCGCGGGCAACCTCGGGATCAAAGGGAATGGGGGAGAGCAGAAAAAGACCCCTGGCTGCGGCTTCCCTGCCCATGCTTTCCGTCATCTCCGGGTTGAGATCCCACTTGTTCAGCGTGATACAAGCGGGAATGCCCATCTTTGTGCAGAGGTCTGCAAGACGCAGCATGTCGTGGCGTCCTGAGAGGGTGGGTTCCGTGACCATGAGCACAAGATCCGCCCCTGTCATGGAGGCGATGACCGGGCATCCGATGCCCGGAGGTCCGTCCACAAGAATGACAGGACAGGGTTCTTTTTCGGCGAGAGCCCTTGCCCTTTTGCGGAGCAGGGTAACCAGTTTGCCCGAATTTTCTTCTGCAATGCCAAGCCTTGCGTGGAGGAGAGGGCCTTTTTCCGTTCTGGAATGGAACCAGACGCCGGAGATGCGGGGTTCAAGCCGGATGGCCTTTGAAGGGCAGAAGGCCGCGCAGACGCCGCAACCTTCGCAGCGTACGGGATCGATGCGGGGGGGATGGGTGTCCGCAATGGCCAAAAAGGCGCAGACTTCCCGGCAGAGGCCACAATCGGTGCAGTTTTCCGGATTCAGTACGGGCAGGATACCGCCGGAAAAGGGTTCTTCGATCTCTACGCTGTGGGGGGTGATGAGGTGGAGATTGGCGGCGTCCACGTCTGCATCCACGAGAATGCGGGAAGAGAGAATGTGGGCAAAGGCTGCGGTGAGGCTGGTTTTTCCTGTGCCCCCTTTACCGCTGAGCAGAACAAGCTCTTTCATGGAAGCCTCCTTTCGGAAAGGGAATGCAGCTTTTTTTCAAGATCCCGCCAGAGCTGCTCAAAGGCTTTTTTGAGTTCCGGATCCTTATCCGTGAGTCTTTCTCCCCTGGAGTAGGCTTCTGCATAGCTGCGTCTGTAGGGGATTTCCATGAGAAGGGGGATCGATTCTTTCCGGGCATACTCCTGGATCAGGGTGTTACCCGGTTCCGCGCGGTTCAGCACAATGCCGCAGGGGATGGAAAGGTGACGGGCCGTATCCACGGCCAGCCGGAGATCATTGAGGCCAAAGGGCGTGGGTTCTGTCACAAGAAGGATGAAGTCCGAGTCCCGCACGGCTGCGATCATGGGACAGGAAGTTCCGGGGGGCGCGTCCAGAATGAGGGGACGATCTGCCACTGCGGCGCCCTGCACCGCCTCAATGAGGGGCGGGCTCATGGCTTCTCCCACCCGCAGCTCTCCCCAGATCAGCTCATGCCTTCCCCATTTTGCCTGGATTACCTCGCCGAGCAGACGCTCTCCATGCAGGATAGCCCCTTCAGGGCAGATGCGCAGGCAGCCGAGGCAGGCGTGGCACATTTCCGGAAAAGTCAGAAGTTTCTGGCCGATGGTCACCAGGGCGGAAAAGCGGCAGATGGCCTCACATTGACCGCAGAGGGTGCATTTTTCTGCATCCACTTTGGGAATAAAAACCTTTTTCGGACTGCGTCTCACCTCTTCCGTTTGGATGAAAAGGTGGGCGTTGGGTTCTTCCACGTCGCAGTCCAGAAGGCGCACGGGCATGGGGGCTGTTGCGGCAAGGTTCACGGAAACGGTGGTTTTGCCCGTTCCGCCCTTTCCACTGGCGACACTGAGAATCATGGTAAAGGCTCCCGGTATGGGGTGATTTCCTTGTGGGCGCAGCGGGGACAGGACTCGGGTCGGCCCTCAGGCCCGCTCTGTTCAAAGGCCCTTTCGCAGCCAAGGCAGAGGAATACCCGGGCCTTGTGCAGGGTGTATACCCCTCCTTCCACCCGGATGGCCTTGCCGTGGATCAGGGCATCGGCCACGGTTTTCCTGGCGTTCTGAAGGATACGGCCGAAGGTGGCCCTGGAAACGGCCATGCGTTCTCCTGCTTCTGCGTGGCTGTAGTCTTCGAGATCGGCAAGGCGCAGGGCTTCCCGTTCATCCACGGTCAGGACCACCTCATCAAGGTCCCTTAAGGGAATGCCCCTGGGTTTGAAATAGCTGACTTCGGGGTGGGTGGTGACAATGCGGTTTTTTTTGGGACGAACCATTGGACCTCCTGATATGAGCATATGCTCAATACTTGGGTTCATAAACGGAATGACTGGGCCAAGTCAAGGAAAAACATCGGTGCAGAGCAGGCTTGAGGCAGGGGGCTTTGCCATGGTATGCAGGGGAAAAGGAACAACCCCAACCCCAGGAGGCCCCATGCAGGGAATGTATGATGAAATTCGGGCGCTGGCCCGGGCCATTGTCCGGACTGCCCCGGTTCCCTCTTTTTATGAGGAATGCGGGCCTTTTCTCGTGAAGTCCAGGGTTTTTTTTGAAGAAGACAGGCAAGTGGGAAAAATCCGGGACGCGGTGGTTCTGCAACTGGCCGAGGACTGGGGCCATGGCATGGGCCACAGCCGCAAGGTGGCCGTGGAGGCGGGTGCCCTTGTGCTCATGGAAGGTCGGATTCTGGGGGAAACACCGGAGAACCTCATACGGCTTTTGCGTCTGGCCCATTGCGGCGGCCTTCTCCACGATATCTGCCGCAGGGAAAAGGATCATGCGGAAAAGGGGGCTGCGATGGCGCGCACCCTGCTGGAGACGGAAGGATTCTGTGGTCGGGACATCGGAGCGGTGTGTGAAGCCATTCGCAGGCATGAGGCTTTCCGGGATTATTCCGAAGCCCTTGCACCGGAAGTCTCCCTGCTTTCCGATTGTCTTTATGATGCGGACAAATTTCGCTGGGGTCCGGATAATTTCAGCCATACGGTCTGGGCCATGCTGGAGGCGGGGCGGGTGCCGGTGAAAGCCTTTTTAAAACGCTATCCCGAGGGGATTGCCGGAATCGCCCGCATCCGGGAAACCTTCCGGAGTCCGAGGGGCCGCCGTTTTGGTCCGGAATTCATCGACATTGGCATGGGCATTGCCGCCCGGGTTTATGTGGCCATCCTGGAACGCTACGGCAAAGAAGGGATGTGATGGGAAAGAGCCGCACCGGCAAAGGAGTAAGCAGACAGGAAGTCTTGTTTCCTTTGCCGATGCGCGGATCGGAGGCGGTGGCAGAAAACCGTTTTTGAGGCGGTTTATTTTTTTTCATGCCCCCGCTTTTTGGCGGCAATGATGGGTGTGTTGAGGACAAGGGCTGAAAGATCTTCCTGCCGGGTGATATCCAGGCGCAGGGAAGCCTTGTCAATTTCAAAATACCTGGAAAGCACGTCTACGATGTCATTTTGAAGGTTCTCCAGCATTTCATCGGAAACCTCAAGTTTGTCGTAGATGAGGGCAAACTGCAGCCTTTTTTTGGCCACCTCCCCAGGGGGCGCTTCTTTTTCCTTGAACATTCTGGAGAAAAGGTTGTTCAGCATATTTAAAAACCCCTTTCAGACCGGTGATTTCCCGTGTCGATGCCGGGTGATGTCAGATTCTCCGGAGTCCGATCTTGGAGCCGATGCGGTTCCAGAATCCCTTATTGTCCTCCAGGGGATCTACGATGGGCACTTCCGTGTTTCCGAGAAGGCGCATGGCAATGCGGCGGAAGGCCTGTCCTGCCCTGGAGTCCTTATCCAGCACCACGGGTGTTCCCGTGTTGGTGGAGGTGATGACAAAGTCGTCCATGCAGACAAGACCGATGAGTTCGATGGAAAGCACGTCCACCACATCCTTGTGGCTGAGCATGTCCCCGGACTGAACAAGCCTTGGGACAATGCGGTTGACAATAAGCTTGGGCGTGATGGATCGGGCATAAAGCAGCCCGATGATGCGGTCCGCATCCCGCACGGCGGAAACCTCCGGTGTGCAGACCACAACGGCCTCATCCGCACCCACCACGGAGTTTTCAAACCCCTGTTCAATGCCCGCCGGGCAGTCGATGAGTACCACATCAAACTCCTGCCTGAGCTTTTTGCAAAGACGGATCATATCGTCGGTGCTTAAGGCCGTTTTGTTGTCGCTCTGGGAGGCGGGGATAAGAAAAAGATTTTCGATGCGCCGGTCCTTGATGGAAGCCTGATGCACCTTGCACCGGCCCTTGGCCAGATCCACAACGTTGAAGACGATGCGGTTTTCAAGACCCATGACCACATCCAGGTTGCGCAGACCAATATCCATATCCACCACGGCCACGCGTTTGCCTTCCAGGGCAATGGCGGCGCCAAGGGCGGCTGTGGTCGTGGTTTTACCGACCCCTCCTTTGCCGGATGTGATGACAATGATTTTTCCTTCCAAGGTTCACCTCTTGTGGGTTGTCATGGCGCTGTCATAAGGGTTTGTGTGGGTCGTCCTGTCAGCGGGGTTCCGGCCAGGGCAGTTTGGCAAAGGGTGGCTGATCCAGATATTCGGCCACGACAATGGCACCTTCCCGTATGCATGCATAGTGAGGGCTCCGATTTGCAGACCCATAGGGACCGGTGCTGACCTGGTCGGCAATCTGAATCCGTGTGGGCCGGAAGTCGAGGGCGACAATGATGGCGTCGTTTTTTTCCGGATGTCCGGCCGCAGCGCTGCCGCAAAGACTGCCCAGGACAATGATGTCGCCTCCGGCCATAACTTCTCCACCAGGATTCACATCGCCCATGAGAAGAACATGGCCCTTGTGCTGAATTTTCTGTCCGGAACGGACGCGGCCGCACATCATGAGTACATCGCTTCTGCGGTTTTCCCAGGAACGATCCGCTTCCCGCTGGCGCTTGCGTACCTGCTGACTCTGGCCTGGGGACATGTCTGCAGGGGCTACGTCTGCAACCTGATATTCCCGCACAAGAAAATCTCTCAGAAAAGACACAAGCTCGCCTTCCTTGCCGCAGGCGTCTACGGTAATGCGGGCGCCGGAAGCCAATTGCCGGATGCGGTCAAAGAGGGGGGTGATTTCTGAAAGGATCTGCTCTTTGGGAAGGGGGCTTCCGATGTGGAGCCGGAGCCCGTCTCCCACGCCTTTTAAGGATACCAGCGGGTCCACCATAGGTTCTCGTCGCTTTCCGCAGGAAATAGAAGTCAGGGCAGGCCCCTGGGGCCGGAGGGGTTCAGGGGGAAGATATTCTTCGCCGAGGCTCCGGCTGCGCTTTTCCGTCTTCCTTGTACACCTTTTAAGTAAGGGCAGTGGATAAGCCCCGATCATGAAGCGGTGCAGACAGGAAAACAGGAAAGCCTTTTCCATACAAATTGTGGAAGAATATAGAGAAAGGGGCAAGGGGTGTCAAGCTGTGGGAAGTGCGAGGGGATCTGGAATCTGTTCAGGGGCCTCCCGGACGCCTGTCTCCCAGGGATGTTTTGGGAAAAAACGGCCGGAAGCGGGCATATCCAAAAAAAGTTGGCGCCTTTCAGGTTATCAGCTGGCGGATGGCTTGGGAAAGTCCCGCCAGGGTGAAGGGCTTTTGGATAAAACCCGTATGCTGAAAGGAAAGGGCATCCTTTGCAAGCTCATTCTGCCCATATCCGCTGGAGATCAGCACCGCAAGATCGGGAGCTTTTTTCCGGAGGGCCGTCAGTACGGTGTTGCCATCCATGCCCGGCATGACCATATCCAGAATGACAAGGTCAATGGTTGGGGCATGTTGGTCAAAAAGGGTGAGCGCCTGCTTGCCTCCGGACGCTGTGATGACCTTATGCCCGAGTTCCTCGAGAAGATCTGCGGCCACTTCCCGTACCATTTCCTCGTCATCCACCAGAAGAATGCGTAAGCCCCTGGAAGGCGGCAGGAGGGCCTTTCCACTGGGGTGGGTGCAGGGAAGATGGATAAAAAAGGTGCAGCCTTCGCCGGGAAGACTCTGCACGGAAAGGATGCCCTGATGGTGCTTGATGATGCTGAAGGCCGATGCGAGTCCAAGGCCCGTTCCCCGTCCCTTCTCAAGGGTGGTGAAAAAGGGATCAAAAACCCGTTTGCGTGTTTTCTCGTCCATACCGGCCCCGGTATCCCGGATACGGATGCGGACATACTCGCCACTGGGCAGTCTGTGGGGCTGGACAAAGGCATCGGTGAGAAGAATGTTGTCGGTTTCAACATAGAGATCCCCGCCCTGGGGCATGGCGTGGGAGGCCGCATTGACGCAGATGGCGAGAATGACTTTACGGATCTGGGAGGCATCTGCCATGACAGGTTTGAGATCAGGAGAAAGCCTTGGATGTACGCAGATATTTTTGCAGGTGCGTGAAAAGAAGGCCAGGGTATCCTGCACCAGGATGTTGAGATTGCAGGTGCGGGAGGTTCGGGTGTCGTCTTCTGAAAACCCGAGGAGCTGTCTTGTGAGTTCCGCGCCGTGTCGAATCTGCGCTTCCATTTTCACAAGGCGTTTCCAGGCGGGTGTGTCAGGTTCTGTGTGGAGCATGAGAAGGGAGATATTGCCCTGAATGCCCATGAGAAGATTGTTGAAATCATGGGCAATACCCGCAGCCAGAGTGCCAATGGCCTCAAGCTTTTCTGCCTGCTGCATCTGTTCTGCAAAGGTGGCCCTTTCCTTTTCCGCAAGGATTTTGAGGGAAATGTCCCGTGCAATGCCCCGGAAACCCAGGGTCTCCTGTTCGGAATTCCGGATGGGAGATACGGAAATTTCAAGGGGAAGGGTATGCCCGTCTTTGTGAAAAACATCCACATGGCTGAGCCCCTGGGTTTCCCCCTTTTCCAGGATATGACGAAAAATCATTTCAAGGCGCAGGGCGGATTCCAGTGGGCAGAGATCCCGGGCTGTTCTGCCAAGAAGGGTTTTGTGGCTGAACCCCGTAAGCTGGCAGAAGCTTTGATTAAAAAAGGTCAGTCTGCCCTGACGATCCGTTTCAAAATAAATTTCAGAAATGCTGTCCAAAGTGGTCCGGTAGCGGGCTTCCAGTTTATGGCAGCGGTTGCGAAGGCGTTGATTCTCCCGTTGCAGGATTTGGGTTTCTGTTTCTGGGCTCATGGTTTTTTCCTGCCTTGGATGCAGATTCCGCGCCTTATCAAGGCAGGAACCAAAGGATTCTGGCTTCAATACGGTCTTGGGGCTTTACACCGGAATACGGGGGATGCGCGGCATCAGTCCTGTGACCAGCTCATAGGCAATGGTCTGTACGCTTTCTGCCAGGGTTTCGGCGAGAATTTCCTGTTCCCCGTCCTGGCCGATGAGGGTGACCGTGTCCCCGACTTCAACGCCGGGAATGCCACTTACGTCGATCATGCTCAGATCCATGCAGATGCGTCCGCGTAAAGGGGCTCTGCGACCTCTGACGAGTACCTCACATCCATTGGAGAGCTGTCTGGGAAAGCCATCTCCGTAACCGCAGGCGATGGTGGCAATGGATGAAGGCTTCTGTGCGATCCAGGTGCGGCCATAGCTTAAGGAAAAGCCTGCGGGCACGGTTTTGATCTGTATGATTTTGCTTTTCAGGCTTAAGACCGGTTCCAGGGGAAAGGCCTGCCTGTCCATGGTGCTGGCGGGTTGTATGCCATACATGGCAATGCCGGGACGCACCATGTCGAGATGGCTTTCGGGAAGGCGGATAAGGGCTGCGCTGTTGGCCGCATGGGCGATGGGAGGCCGGACTCCCGCCTGCTCCAGTTTTTCAAGGATCTGACGGAAGGTCTGAAGTTGGGTGAGGGTAAAGTCCACATCATCCTGATCTGCTGTGGCAAAATGTGTGTACACGCCTTGAATGCGGAGACCGGGAAGGGCCCGGATTTTTTTCACAGTGGATACGGGGTCGGAAAGGGGCTGACCTGTGAAACCCAATCTGCCCATGCCAGTGTCAAATTTGAGGTGTACGGGCAGGGTTTTCCCGGAAGCCAAGGCCGTTTCCGACATGCGCTGGGCATCTTCCATGCTGCATATGGAGGGGATGAGACGGTAGCGGATCATTTCTTTGATGTGGCAGGAAAGGGTATGGCCGAAGACGAGTATGGGCGCTGCAAAGCCAGCGGTTCTCAGGCGTATGCCCTCTTCCATGCGGGCGACGCCCAGGCTGGCTGCGCCATGGGCCAGAGCCGTGCGTGCGACTTCCGTTGCTCCATGACCATAGCCGTCGGCCTTGACCACAGCCATGAGAGAAGCTGTGGGGGACGACCTTTTGCGCAGGGCGCGTATGTTACGGGCAAGGGCGTCCAGCCTGATTTCCGCCCAGATCAGATGCTCATCCATTACCGTTCTCCGTGAAAAAAGGCCTGAAAATTGAAAACACTCCTTTCCTTATGGCCTTGTCGGGATGCTGTCAAGGGAGGGGAAGAAGATGAGGGGCTGGGTCTTTTTTTTGAAAAAAGCTCCCTTGCGGATTCTTCCGCAAGGGAGCTTGAGAAAGTTTTCGTCGGTAAGAAGGCAGATCAGATATCCAGGGTCCAGAGGGAACTCACCGCAGGACCACCGCCTACGCAGAGCGAAGCGCCGCCGAGACGCGCTCCCCGGCGTTTCATTTCATGGTAGAGAGAAACCACAATGCGCAGCCCGGTGCAGCCCACGGGATGGCCCAGGGCGATGCCCGAACCATTGGCATTGACCTTTTCCATATCGAGTTTCATGCCGAAATCCGTCTCCAGCATGCGTCCGACTCCCAGCCATTGGGCGGCGAAGGCTTCGTTGATTTCCCAGTAATCAATGGCGTCAAAGGAAAGCCCTGCCTGTTTCAGGCATTTGGGAATGCAGACCGCAGGCCCAAGCCCCATGACCTTGGGATCCACCCCCATGTCACAGATGTTGACCAGTTTCATCAGAGGTTTGAGCCCAAGATCCAGGGCTGCCTTTTTGGACATGAGTACCATGGCCGCGGCCCCGTCGTTGAGCCCTGAGGCGTTAGCCGCTGTGACCACACCGCCTTTTTTGAAGGCTGAGGGCAGTTTGGCCATGGATTCCCCGCTGGCATCGAGGATGGGATGTTCATCCGTGTCAAAGATGAGAGTCTTTTTGCGGGAGGCAATTTCAACGGGCACGATTTCTTCTTTGAAAGTGCCCTTTTCAATGGCCGCCTTGGCCCGGAGGTGGCTGGTGAGGGCCAGGGCATCGCATTCTTCCCGGGTGATGCCGTACTGCTCTGCGATGTTTTCCGCCGTAAGCCCCATATGACCGGGTACCAGCTCATCCACAAGTCCGTCGTGGAGCATCTGATCTTCAATCTGACCAGGCCCCATGCGATACCCCATGCGGCCCTTGGGCAGCAGGTAAGGGGCGTTGGTCATGCTTTCCGTACCCACAATGAGGGCGCTGCGGGTTTTGCCCAGCATGATGCTGTGGGCTGCGACTTCGATGGCTCGCATGCCTGAGGCGCAATTCTGGTTGATGGATACGGCGCTGCTTTCATTGGAAAGACCGATGCGCATGGCCACCTGACGTGCGGGCAGAGAGCCCTGCATGCCGGGAAAGACCTGGCCCATGCAGATTTCATCAATCTGATCTGGGGCTATGCCCGCGCGCGCTATGGCGTGACGACCTGCGGTCATGGCCAGCTCGCGGGCGGAAACATCTTTGAGGCCGCCCATGAATTTGGCGATGGCCGTGCGGCAGGCACTGACTGCAACAACTTCCTGGATTTCCATCTAACGTGTCCTCCATCAGGGTTGGGTATGATATAGGTATATGCCGTATGAGCAGAAAATTGGGATGTGGGAGCTTCATAATCTCTGTTTTTGAGGCGAGTATGGCATCCACAGGGCGTATCCGTCATAAGAATGGAGAACACTAATCAGAAGAAGGGGCTTGTGTCAATACCAGGGAAACCTGGGGCCGGGCCTGTTTGGCCCGGAAGGCAGGGAAGCGGATTTTTTTTAGCGGATGTCGCAGCAGCCGACGTGGGGGGCAATGACCTCCCGGAGTTTTTCCATTTCATCGGGATTCAATCCCCGCCCCTTTTCCAGGAAGAATTGGGAATCGAGGAGGGTGGCCTGGGAAAAGTGCTGAAGCGCATAGCGCTGGGCGCCTCGGATCAGGGGGAGGATGCGCAGGATGCGTTCTTCTGAAATAAAGGGTGCTACACAGGTGCTTCGGAATTCATGGTCAAGGCCGCTTTCAAGGATCAGGCGGATGCTTTTCACAAGGGCTTCGGCCACAGAGAGGCCTGAGAGAAAAGGGGTGTAGTTTTCAGGATCCGTCTTGATATCCATGGCGATGAAATCCACAAGGTTTTCGGAAAGAAGACGGCGGAGCATCTCCGGACGGGATCCGTTGGTGTCGAGCTTGACGGGGTAGCCCAGGGCTTTCACCTTCCTGCAAAAGGAGATGAGGTCGTTATGGAGGGTGGGTTCTCCGCCGGTGATGGCGACACCTTCAATGAGTCCCTGACGTTTTTCAAGGAAAAGGAGGATCTCTTCTTCGGAAAAATCCTGGCTTCCGGCCATGGGGATGAGACTGGGATTGTGGCAGTAGGGGCAGTGAAAATTGCAGCCCTGGGTAAAGAGAAGGGCGGCAATTCTGCCGGGAAAATCGATGAGGGAGTTTTTCTGAAGTCCACCGAAGCGCATGGGATTCCTTAAAAAATCATGAATAGAATGTGCGGGATTTCGCGGGAAGGGGAAGCATGCCTTTACCCCCCTTCTTCTTTACGGCATACATCAGACCTTCGGCTTCCTGCAAGAGCAGATCCGGACAACGGAGGGTTTCATGGGGGGCTGTGGCACCGATGCTGAGGGTGATTTTCAGGTCAGGGGGTTCGGTCCAGTGCAGGCCATGGATGTGCTCCTGGATGCGTAAGGCCACGGAAAGCCCTTCATCCAGAGGCGTTTCTGCAAGGTGAATGGCGAAGGTGTCGCCATCAATACGGGCCAGGGTATCACAGCTTCGGAGGACGGAGGTGAAGGCCTCGGCCAGGGCACAAAGGATTTTATCCCCTGTGATATGCCCATAATCGGCGTTGATATCCCGGAACTGATCCACATTGAGGACCAGAAGGGTGAAAGGCGCGCCGTACCGGCAGAAGCGTCCGGCCTCCCGTACAAGCAGATCCATGAAGCTTCGGCGGTTGGGAAGTTCGGTGAGGCGATCCGTAAGCGCCATGCGGCGAAGCTGGCCTTCCAGCTGGTATTGGCGTGAAATATCTGTAAAAAACCCCCAGATGCTGAAAATACGGCCATCCGGGCCATATTCGGGGTAGGCGGTGATACAGGCGTGGCCGATGGTACCGTTTTTTTTGCGGAATCGGGTGGGAAAATCCAGAATGTGCCCCTGAAGGAGGCGGTTCTGGAGGACTTTGCGATCCTGCTGATCCAGGTACAGCTCCCTTTCGATGTCATGCATGTTGTGTATGAGGTCTTCCGGAGAATCGTATTCAAGGATCTGGGCCATGGCGGGGTTCACCTCTGAAAAGCGGCCCTGGGGGCTGGAGCGGAAAATGCCCATGGGCGCTTTCTGGATGAGTGTATCCAGGCGAGACTGGAGGATTCTGATTTTTTCATCGCCCCTGCGGCAATCCTCGGCCATGCGCGTACAGAGATCCGCAAGGGGGAAAAGGGGGGCCGGGGATGGGGAGGGCAGAGGAGGGGCTTCTGTGCGAAGGACGTTGATGTGGTTCTCAAAGTCAAGGACCTGCTTGTGGATACTGCGGAGTTCAAGAAAGCGCAGGAAAAGGTAAAGTCCCAGGGTGGTCACCATGAGAAAGAAGGCGATTTTCCGGTTGGGGGCGTGGGGGAGTTGCCAGGCGCTCTGGGGAAGACCCTGGATGATGCGCCAATGGGGTTGGGGCAGAAGGCGGGTTGTGATGAGCAGCTGGGTCTCCGGATTTTCATGAAAGACATTGGTTTCACCGCTCATGATGGCGAGAAGGCTGGAGGGGTGGGCCAGGAGGGCCTTCATTTTTTCAGGATGAGAGGAGGCGACCAACTGACCATCCGAAGCGAGGATGCCAAGAAAACTGTTTTCCGGCAGGGGAATGCGGGCTAAGAGGCTTTCCAGTTCCTCAATGCCGAGATCCATGGACAAGACGCCCAGATTCTGGCCGGAATCCGGATCCTGAAGGGCCATCACGGCGCTGAGAACCTTTTTTCCCGTGGGAATTTCCGTGTAGGGAGGCGTCCAGGTCACCCTGCCCGGATTCAGGAGGGCATGGCGGAACCAGGGCCTGCGGCGGGCATCATAGCCTTCCGGGAGATCGGCGTTGGGTTCAAAGAAAAGTTTTCCTTCGTAATTTGCGAAATACACATAGGGCACATGGGCATGAAGACGCAGAAACTGTTTCCAGCGTTCACGGACCTGGGGCTCATGGGCTGTATTTCCACGGAAAAAGGGAAGAAGATCGGCATCGACTGCAAAGGATTCAAGATGGCTGGACAGGTGGTTGAGGTAGGTTTCAAGGCCTGCGGCTATGAAGGTGTCCATCTGAATTTCTGCAGCCCTGTGGGCTTGTTTCATGAAAAAATCCGTATTGTTCATATCTCCGCGTTGTCCCAGGAAAAAGAAGCCAGCCAGGACAAAGGAAAGAAAGGCGAGGGCCTTGGCGCGGTAGAAAAAAGGGAGCATGGCTCATCCTTCAGGGGAAGGGGGAAGTGTCAGAAGGTTTTCCCGAAAATAATGGTTGTAGAGAACCTGGTAAGCCTCGGAATCTTTGAAGGCCCTAAGGGATTCGGAAAAACGGTCCACGGTTTCCTGGGGGACCCGTTTTTTGTTGAAAATCAGGTAAAGCCCATCGGTTTTGATGGGATGCAGGGGAAAGGGCTTGAGATTTTCGAGTTTTTCCTGCTGCAGGAGAAAGCGGCCGTTGTGCAGCTCCGCCACGGCAAGGTCCAGGCGGCCTGCGGAGAGCTTGCGGAAATTGACCTCATCACTGGGAGCTTCCTCAATGATACTGTCGCTCTGGGTGAGTGCTTCCCAGAAGGCCGGGGTGTAGGAGTAGCCGCGGACCACGCCGATGCGTTGGCCACGGAGATCCTGAAGCCCTGCATAGGCGTGGGGGGCGTCCCTGCGGGCCCAGAGCACCCAGGGACTTTTTACCAGAGGCAGGGTCGGATACAAGGCAAAGCGGGTGCGCTCTTCCGTATGATTGGCGGAAAAAAGGCCGTCCACCTGGTCCGTTTCCAGCATGAGGAGGGCGCGTTTCCAGGGATAGGCGTGAATGACAGTAATGGGAATGCCCGCCAGGGCGCAGACTTCCCGGATGAGTTCCGTGCTGAAACCGGAAACTTTCTGGTCGCCATGGACCTGATAGGGCGGCCATATATCGCAGACCAGGGTCAGGGGCTCGGCGGCTGCGGCTGAGAGAGAAAAAAGACAGAACAGAACAAGGAGAAAACGTGGGACCATGACCATCCTCCTGCGGTTCGTATGATGGAGTGAGTATAGAAGATTTTACGCAAGAGGGAAAGCATCGCGTTCCCGACAGATGCCGCAGGTCGCGCAATCCTTCATGGGGCAGGGGGGAGTGGACAGGGCTTGGCTGGCCTTGTGGCGCTCATGCTCCAGAAAGGACCTGCGGATGCCATGGTCAAGGATCTCCCAGGGCAGAAAATCCTGAAGACTGCGGGCTGCAAGGTAGGGGGAGGGATCCAGCTGAATGGCCATGCAGGCTCGTTTCAGGTGTCCCTTTTCCTGCCACAGCGCTGTGATGAGACGGGAGATGTCGCGGTCTCCCCTGGCGAGAATGGCCTGGAGGATGCTGTTTTTCGGATTTTCATCATGGAAACGGACATTGGGTATGGGGCCGAAATCCTTGCGAAGTTCTTTTAAAATGGCCTTGAGCCGGGCTTCACTCTGCATGGCGGCCCACTGAAAGGGGGTGAAGGGTTTGGGAACAAAGGGGGAAACACCCACGGTGATGACGCCCATGAATCCCTTGAGGCGGCTGGCCTCGAGAAAACGGGCCTTGATGGCCATGACGAGGGCTTTGAGTTCGGCAATGTCCTCGGGGGTTTCTTCGGGAAGTCCTACCATGAAATAGAGTTTAAGATTGGGAATGCCTGCGGAAACGAGACGCTCTGCGGCATTGAGCAGGGTGGAGGTGTCCAGGCCTTTGTTGATGACCTGACGCAGGCGCTGGCTTCCCGCTTCCGGCGCGATGGTGGCGGTTTTCACGCCGCCCGCTGCCAGGGTTTCCAGAAGGGCGGGGGTAAGGGCATCGGCTCGGAGGGAGCTGAAACTTAAAACCAGCTCGCCTTCCAGGGCAGTCGCACAGATGCGGTCAATGTCCTTAAGGTCCGAGACCGCAGTCCCCATGAGCCCCACTTTCATCTTGCGGTTTTTACCTTCGGCAATGGCGGCTTCCAGTACATCCATATTCCGGAACCGGGGCGGGCGATAGACAAAGCCTGCGGAGCAGAACCGACAGCCATGGGGGCAGCCCCGGCTGGTCTCCACCAGAAAGGTGTCGGGAAAGGCGCTGTGGGCAGAAGTGATGGGACTGCAGGTGGCTTTTTCTGAAACCCTGGGATCAAAAACCCGGCGCACGCGAAGAGGGAGGCCGGAGGCGGGCGTAAGGCCACAGATTCGGCCCTGGGCATTGCGCAGGGGCGTGTAAAAGTGGGGGGTGTAGATACCGTCCATCTGGGTGGCGAGGCAGTGGAGGAGAGCTTCTTTGGACAGTTCTCGGTGCTTCAGGTAAAGATTAAAAAAAGGGTCCGTGAGTACTTCCGCCTCGCCAATGAGAAAAAGATCGAAAAAGTCTGCCAGGGGCTCGGGGTTGAGAAAGGTGGCGACCCCCCCGGCCATGACGAGGGGGTGATGGGCTTCCCGCAGGTTGTGGAGAAAGGGAATCCCGCTTTTATCCAGAATTTCGGGAATGCGGGGGTAATCGTTTTCAAAGGAAAGGGAAAAGGCAATGATATCGAAATGCCGCAAGGCTGTTCCGGTTTCCAGGCTGCGGAGGGGGGCATCCGGGTTTTCGGGCAGCACCAGGCGTTCACACGCCACCTCTTCTCTCTGGTTAAAGAGCTGATATACGGCCTGAAAGCCGAGATTGGCCATTGCCACGGCGTAGGTATTGGGAAAAACCAGAGCAACCCGTACCCGCCCCCTGTCATCTTTGCGGATGACGCCGGTTTCGGACAGGGGGGCGGAAGCCGTTGGGGCGGTTTTTCTGGCCATGGGCGTTCTGGGTAACCTCCTTTGGGGCGAAGATTCATACCACAGGGATCGGGCTTGTCCCCGGAAGAAGCGGACAGTTTTTTTTCAGGATTTTCTGCGGAAAAGGGTCCGCAGTTTTTCCAGAAAGCTCAGTCCGCTTTGCGGCGCAAAAAAGTGGGGATTTCCAGGTCATCCCGATCAATGTTGCCTTTTTTGATTTCCGGAATATCCTGAAGGGATGTGGAAACATCATCGCCAACGGCTTTTTTACGCTGAATGACCCCGGAGTCATGGAAGCCTGGGTTTTCGAGATCCTCAGGGGTGACATCACGAAGCTTGCCCCTGGGGGAGGAAACGGCGCTTCTGGGGTTCTGGGTTCGATGGAGAATAACGTTGGCGGCCCTGGCCTGCATTTCTTCCCGGGTGCCGATGCCCGTGGCAATGACCGTGATGCGCAGCTCTTCTCCCAGGGTTTCATCAATGGCGTGCCCCCAGATGATTTCCGCATCCTCGCCCACTTCACTGTAAATGCGGTCCATGGCTTCGGTCATCTCGTCCATGGTGATTTCACTGGTGGAGGTGACGTTCATGAGAAGCCCCTTGGCGCCGGCAATGGAAATGTCTTCCAGCAGAGGATGGCTGATGGCACGCTCCGCAGCTTCCACGGCGCGGTTTTCTCCTGAGGCGATGCCGATCCCCATGAGCGCCATACCCGCTTTGCTCATGGTGGTGCGCACGTCAGCAAAGTCGAGGTTCACGAGGCCCGGAACCATAATGAGGTCCGTGATGCCCTTGACGGAATGGTGGAGGATTTCATCGGCTTTTTTGAACATATCCACCATCCGGGCGTTTTTATGGGCAATGCCCCGGAGCCGGTCGTTGGGGATGGTGATGACGGTATCCGCCACATTTTTCAGTTCTTCCAGGCCTTCTTCTGCCTGCTTGAGGCGTTTTTTACCTTCAAAGCTGAAGGGGCGGGAAGCAACGGCCACAGTGAGCGCGCCCAGCTCCTTGGCAATGCGGGCCACCACGGGAGCCGCCCCTGTGCCCGTACCGCCGCCAAGTCCTGCGGTGATGAAGACCATGTGACTGTCCTTCAGGGCTTCCCGGATTTCCGCTTCGCTTTCCGTGGCGGCTTCCCGTCCCACGCTGGGGTTGGCGCCTGCGCCAAGTCCTTCGGTAAGGGTCGAGCCGAGCTGGATTTTGATGGGGGCCTTGGATACATCCAGGGCCTGGGCATCTGTGTTGGCTGCAATGAACTTGACTCCCTGGAGCTGGGCGTCAATCATGTTGTTAATGGCGTTTCCCCCTGCGCCACCCACACCGATCACCTTGATTTTTGCAGTTTTTTCGTTTTCCACATAGGTAAAAGTCATAATCCCTCCTTATTTCACTCCCCTTTAAGGGTTCCAACCGTACCGGTAACGGATGATGGACCTGGAATCGGCATTGTTTTCTTTTTCAGATGGCGTTTTTGAACCATTCTTTTATCTTGGCGATGATGGCGCTGAAAAAACCCTTTTCGCGTACCTTCATCTGGCTGTTTTCATCCTGCTTGGCCCCGTACAGCACAAGGCCGACGGCTGTGGCGTAATTGGGATCCTGGATGACATCCTTAAGCCCCCCGACGCCCATGGGACGGCCGACCCGTGTGGGAAGATTGAAAATGGACTCGCACAGATCCGCAACGCCATGGAGCATGGCACCGCCTCCGGTGAGCACAATCCCGGAAGAAATCCGGCTTTCCATGCCCGCACGATAGATTTCCCGTTTGAGCAGGGTGAAGATTTCCTCCACCCTGGGCTCGATGATTTCGCCCAGAATCTGGCGGGGAAGTTTTCTCGGGTCCCGTCCCGCCATACCAGGAACCTCAATGCTTTCCTCTGGGTGGATTCCCTCGGAAAGGCAGGTGCCGTGCTGGATCTTGATACGCTCCGCATCGGCAATGGGGGCCCTGAGACCAATGGCAATGTCATTGGTGAGGTTGTTGCCGCCCAGGGGCAGGATGAAGGTGTGGCGGATATTGTTTCCTGAGAACACGGCAAGATCCGAAGTCCCGCCGCCAAAATCAATGAGCGCGGTCCCCAGTTCCCTTTCTTCCGGAGAAAGGACGGCTTCTCCCGAAGCCAGGGCTTCGAGAACCACATCAATGACCTCAAGGCCTGCCTTGTTGCAGCATTTGACGATGTTGTGGGCCGAGGCCACAGCGCCGGTGACAATGTGGATTTTGGTTTCAAGGCGCACCCCTGCCATGCCCACAGGGTTCTGGATGCCGAAATGGTCATCCACGATGAACTCCTGGGGCAGCACATGAATGACCTCCCTGTCCGTGGGGATGGCCACGGCCCGGGCCGCTTCAATGACCCGTTCCACGTCTGCCTCCGTAACTTCCGGGCCCTTGATGGCGATGATGCCGTGGGAGTTGAAGCCTGTGATATGACCTCCGGCAATGCCTGCGTAAACCCGGCGGATCTCGCATCCTGCCATGAGTTCCGCTTCTTCCACAGCTTTACGAATGGAGGACACGGTGGACTCGATGTTCACCACCACCCCCTTGCGCAGCCCGATGGAGGGATGGGAGCCAATGCCGATGATATGAATTTCCTTGCCGGACACCTCGCCGACCACGGCGCAGATTTTGGTGGTGCCGATGTCAAGACCTACAATGATGTCGCCGTTTGCGTTCACGCGTCCCTCCTTTTTCTGCCGACGGGCTTTAAGCCGCAGCCGGTATCACGACCACCCGGTCCGGCCGGACGAGATCGATGGTATCCATGGGCGTTGTCTGTCTGTGTTCCCTGCGGTGTTGCAGCAGGGTTCGGAGCTTCAGGTTTTTTTCCCGGAAGTCCGAAAATCCGAAAAGAATACGTGCGGCGATGGCCGTATCGGAAAGGCTGAGGCCAAGGTCCGGATCTATCCATAAAACAGGAGGAGGTCCAGCGGACAGGCTGGGTTCTTCGTTTTCCTGCAGAAGATCCAGCAGGGTGCGCGCCCTGGAAAACCAGAGATGCCGGTTCTGGGTATCTGAAAAGGGCAGATCCCGCATGCGGGGATAGGCATGGACGGGGTCGTCTGCTTCCAGCTCCTTGAATATCCGGCCGTCCCGGTTGGCCCAGAAGGCCTTGTCCGGCATGGTCTCGGGATGCACAATGGCAAAGGGCTCTTCTTCCATGACCGTAATCTCCAGGGTATGGGGCAGCCTGCGGGTGACAGCGGCTTCCCGTATCCAGGGATGGGCTTCCAGGCGAAGGCGGACAAGGCGCAGGTTCAGGGCCATGAGGTTGCTTTTTTCCGGTATGGCCGCCTGCTGGAGAATCCTTTCTCTGTCCAGATATTCCTCACCCTGGATGCGGATGGTGTGAATCTGAAAATAGGCGGACTGCGTGATCAGGTCATGGGTAAAGACAAGACCCAGCGCGAGAAGAAGCACTCCTGCCCCCCGCAGTCCCCAGGTTCTGACCTGACCTGGTACAAGCCAGGGACGGGATTCCTGTTTTTTCCGGTTGGGCTTTGCCCGTCGACCGCCTGGTTTGCGGGAGAGCCTGTCAGACCGGGCTGGTTTCACCGACAATGCGGACCTCCTTTTCCAGCAGGATCCCCTGGGTTTCAAGAATCTGTTCCTGGATCCAGGTTATGAGGGAAAGAATATCCGAAGCCCGGGCCTTCCCTTGATTGATGATGAAGTTGGCGTGCCTTGGAGAAACCATGGCATCCCCCCTCTGCATCCCTTTGAAACCTGCCTCATCAATGAGCCGTCCTGCGGGCATGTCTGCGCAGGGGTTTTTGAAGATACAGCCTGCGGAGGCTGCGGCCACAGGCTGACAGGCCTTGCGGCGACGGAGGGCCTGCCGGATCTGCTGACGCAGAATCTGCGCTTCTCCCTTCCTGAGTCGCCAGCAGGCTTCAAGGAGAATGCGCTTTTCCAGAGGCGTGCCATCTTCCCAGTAAAATCTGCGGTAAGCGAAACGGAAGGCTTCTTTCCCGAGAACCCGGATCAGCCCGTCCGGTTCACAGACTTTAAGGCTTTCCAGGGTTTCGCAGGCGGTGCTTTCCGGAGTACCTGCGTTCATGGCAATGGCGCCGCCCACGGTTCCCGGAATACCGCTTAAACCTTCCAGTCCCGCGAGTCCCTGGCCTGCGGCGTGGAGGCAGACTCTGGGCAGTTTGGCCGCACATCCGGCATAAAGGCAGTCACCGTCCACGCGGATTTCCTTGAATCCCTTCCCCAGACGCAGAACCAGCCCCCGCATACCGCCGTCCTGCACGAGAAGATTGGTGCCATCCCCCATGACAAAAAGGGGGATTTCTTTTTTGTCCGCGTGGGTCACCACAGCACGCAGGGTATCCAGATCCTGGGGTTGGCAGAAGAGATCCGCAGGCCCGCCGACCCGGAAGCGCACAAGGGGTGCCAGGGGTTCCTGCTCCCGGAAAAGACCGGGAAAATCCGTGAGCAGTTTCTGGTATTCAGGCGGCGGCTGCACGGGAAAGAACCTCCGCCAGGGCTTCGCCCACCTGATAAACGTTACCGGCTCCCAGGGTCAGAACCAAATCTCCTTTTTTCACAAAATCCCGGAGCAGGGGCAAGGGGTCGCGCCCCTCGCCCACACAGACCACCTGGCGATGACCATGGGCCTTGACACCTTCACAGAGCCCCATGCCCGTGATGCCGTCAATGGCGGGTTCGCCAGCGGCATAGATGGGCAGCATGAAAAGGGCGTCGGACTCATAGAAGGAGCGGGTGAAGTCATCAAAGAGAGCAGCGGTCCGCGTGTACCGATGGGGCTGAAAAACCACCACCAGACGTCGGTCCGGATAGCTTTCCCGCACGGCATCCAGGGTGGTGCGGATTTCCGTGGGGTGGTGACCGTAATCATCCATGATGGTGATGCCGTCCACTTCCGCCTTGATTTCCATGCGTCGGGCCACGCCGGTAATCTGCTCAAGGGCCCTGCGGATCTGATCAAAGTCAATGGAAAGCTCACAGCCTGCGGCAATGGCGGCAAGGGCATTGGTGACATTGTGGCGTCCCGGCAGGTTCAGGGTGATGTCTCCCAGAACCTCTCCGTGGCGCAACACGGTGAACTGGTTTCTCATCCCGTGGTTGCGGATGTCCCTGGCGCGGTAATCCGCCTGGCGGGAAAGGCCGTAGGTGACAAAGCGTTTGCGGATGCGGGGGATGATGTTCTGGACATGCTCATTGTCCAGGCAGACGACACCCATGCCGTAGAAAGGCACCTTGTTGATGAATTCGGTAAAGGCGTCTTTGATGTCGTCAATGTCCCTGTAGTGATCCAGGTGTTCCAGATCAATGTTGGTGACCACGGCAATGGCGGGGCTCATGCGGAGAAAGGAGCCGTCGGACTCGTCCGCCTCGGCCACGAGAAAATCCCCTTCGCCCAGTCTGGCATTGGTGCCCAGGCTGTGCAGTTTACCGCCAATGACAATGGTGGGGTCGAGGCCTCCTTCGGCGAGAACCGCAGACATGAGGTTGGTGGTGGTCGTCTTCCCATGGGCTCCGGCTATGGCCACGCCATATTTGAGACGCATGAGTTCGGCGAGCATCTCCGCCCTGGGGATCACAGGGATTCCCTTCTGCTGGGCGCTGAGAATTTCGGGATTGTCCGCTTTCACAGCCGAAGAAACCACCAGTACATCCGCACCCTCCATATGGGCGGCGGCATGGCCCTTGAAAATCCGTCCTCCGAGGGCGGTGAGCCTCCGGGTGATATCCGAGGCCACGAGATCCGATCCGGAAACCCGGTAACCAAGGTTGATCAGCAGTTCGGCAATGCCACTCATGCCAATGCCACCGATGCCGACAAAATGGATATGATAGTTTTTTTGATACATAGTCAGTTTACCTCTGGCATACGGGCCATCAGGGCCTCCGTAAGATGGATTGCCGCATGGGGGCGTGAAAGGGTCAGGGCCGCAGAGGCCATGGCTTCGGTGATTTCGGGATGCTCGGCATAGGTCGTCAGGATATGGGTCAGGGTTTCGGGTGTGAGATTTTTTTCCTCCAGGATGACAGCCGCCTGGATATCGCTGAGCGCCTTTGCATTGTAATACTGATGGTTATCCGCAGCGTGGGGAAAGGGAATGAAGATGGCCCCAAGGCCTGCGGCAGCAAGTTCGGCCACTGTGGTGGCTCCGGCCCTGCAGAGCACAAGATCCGCCTCTCTATAGCAGGATTCCATGTCTTCGATAAAGGGCTGAATGCGGGCTTTGATGCCAGAGGCGGCATAGGCCTCCTCCACCCACTGGAGATCCGCGGCTCCGGTCTGGTGCGTGAGGGAAAGGGGCAGGGATCCGAGCCGGGGCAGGGCCTGACAAACGACCCTGTTGAGGCCCCTTGCGCCCTGACTGCCTCCCAGGATGAGAAGATTCAGGGGATCTTGGGGTCTGCGCCTGCGCTTGCGGCACTGGACCAGGTTGGATCGTACGGGATTGCCCGTCACACGGATTCTTTCCGGGGATACGGGAAGCGGAGTGTGGGGAAAGGATACGTGAACTTCCTCAGCAAGCCTGGAAAGGAGACGGGTGGTGAGCCCCGGAAGCTTGTTCTGTTCATGGAGAATCAGAGGAATGCCCATGCATTTTGCGGCAAGGGCTGCGGGTGCTGCGGCGTATCCTCCCACGGAAAGCAGGGCATGGGGTTTGAAGGCGCGGAGAATGGCAAAGGCTTCCCCAAAGGCCCTGGGAAGGCGCATCAGGCTCAGAAGGCTTTGCCAGAGTCCCTGTCCTTTCAGCCCGGATGCGGAAATGGGGGCGAAGGGCAGGCCTTTGGATCCAAGGATTTTCTGGTCCAGGGGTCTTGCCGTGTTGACAAAAAGCACCCCATGGTCCGGAGAGCGGCTCAGGAAGGTTTCGGCCACAGCCACCCCAGGGAAAAGGTGGCCTCCGGTGCCTCCGCCTGCGATGAGGAGGCGTCGTTTTTTCAGGTCCTTGTTCATGCCTTTCTCCTGGCGGCGGCGATATTCATTAAAATGCCCATGGCGGCAAGGTTGACCACAAGGGAGGTTCCCCCATAGCTGAGAAAGGGCAGGGTCAGTCCCTTGGGCGGAAGGAGTCCCAGCGTAACGCCGGTATTGATGAGAACCTGCATGCCCAGGACCACGCTGATGCCAGCGGCCAGATAGGAACCAAAACGATCCGGAGCTTCCAGGGCCACCTGCATGCCCCGCAGAAAAAGGATGGCAAAGAGGATGAGTACAAGAAAGACACCCCAGAGCCCTGTTTCCTCGCCAATGACGGCAAAGATAAAATCCGTATGGGATTCGGGAATATAATCCATTTTCATGCGGCCATTGCCCAGTCCCTGCCCCAGGGGTCCACCATTGCCAAAGGCCATGAGGGCTCGGGAAACCTGAAAACCCTCGTCCTGGGCATGGGCCCAGGGATCGGTGAAGCTGAGGATGCGGCGCATGCGGTAGGGGGCGGTGGCAACAATCCAGGCCATCACAGCGGCCAGGGGAACAATGGGCCATGTGAGGTGCAGAAAGGGAACACCGGCTAAGAACATGAGAACCCAGGCAATGGCCATGAGAATGAGGATGGATCCGAGGTCTGGCTGCTGCATGAGAAAAAAGGCAAAAACCACTAAGAGCAGGAAGTGGGGAAGGAAGCCGATGCTGAACTCCCGGATCCGGGCCTGCTTTTTGTTGAGGGAATAGGCCATATAAATGATGAGAGCATATTTGGCGAATTCCGAAGGCTGAAAACTGATGTTTCCCAGACGCAGCCAGCGCTGGGCTCCGCCAGCGCTGTGACCATAGTCGGTGAGCAGAACAGCGCCTAAGAACACAAAGGCCAGCAGGAGAATGGGGTAGGCCAGTCCGGCAAGAAAACGGTAAGGAAAAAAGCGGCAGCCCAGGAGAGCGAGAAGGCCTGCCCCGCCGTAGGCCATCTGGCGAAGAAGAAAATGATACTCGGATCCGAAAGCCTGGGCAGCCTTGGAGGCGCTGGCGCTGTACACCATGACAAGTCCAGTTCCCAGAAGGAGGAGCAGGGGAACCCAGAGCCAGGGATCTTCCTGGAAGCGGGCCTTCTGTGTGGGGGCGGCCGCTGTCATGAAATTCCTCCGGATGCGGAAAGGGCTGCCACAAGGTTGCGGAATTGCAGGCCCCGGTCTTTGTAGTTTGCGAACATATCAAAGCTGGAACAGGCCGGAGACAGAAGAACGGGAGTGTCGGGGTCTGCGGCCTTCACGGCTTTTTCCACGGCCTCGGCGAGGCTTGAGGCCCTTTCACAGGGAATTTTTTTGCCAAAGGCGGATTCAATGGCCTGGGCGGCTTCTCCGATGAGAATGATTTTTCGGGCATACTGGGAAACGGTATCCGCCATGAGGGCGTAGTCTCCTCCCTTGTCCCTTCCTCCCATAATCAGGACCACCTTGCGGTTGAAGGCCGTGAGGGCTCGGCACACAGCATCGATGTTGGTGGCCTTGGAATCATCGTAGCAGGCAACACCGCACACGCTGCCGCAGAAGGTCATGCGATGCTCCAGACCCTTGAAATGGGCGATGGTGTTCCGGATGCCTTGGTCCGTTGCGCCCATGGCCCTTGCCGCCAGAAGAGCGGCGCTGAGGTTTTCCCGGTTGTGCCGACCGGGCAGGCTGAAGTCTTCAAGGAGGAAAAGATGGCCATCTTCAAGACGCAGCTGGTTTTCTGCAATGCAAAGGCCGCCTGTTTCTCTGTCATACCACAAGACAGGAATGGAAAGCGTTTGGCCAATGGCCCGGACCTTGCGGTCTCTGTGGTTGAGTACGGCAAGCCCTGCTCGCATGTCCTTGAAGAGTCGGGCCTTGGAGCGGGCGTAGGCTTCCATGTCCGGGTAGCGGTCTAAGTGGTCTTCGCTGATGTTGAGAAGTACGGCCACATCGGGTTGGAAGCTTTCCAGGGTGTCCAGTTGGTAGCTGGAGACCTCCAGAACGACCATTTCCGCATCTTCCGGGTTGAGAATGAAATCACAAAGGGGGGTTCCGAGGTTGCCACCGGCAAAAACCCTTTTTCCCGAAGCTCTCAGCATGGCGGCAATGAGCTCGGTGACCGTGCTTTTGCCATTGGTGCCCGTGACGGCTATGCAGGGAAGGGTGAGATGGCGCAGGCCCAGGGCCATTTCTCCGATGATGGGAATCCCCTTTTGGCGGGCGGGTTCCAGCTCCGGTCTGCGAGGATCCACGCCTGGGCTGAGAACAATGAGGTCGGTTTCAAGGAGCATGGCCGCATCCAGGTGGTCTTGTACCTGATCGCAGTGCTTTGGGGCTTCGGAAAGGGATGTGTATTTTTCGTCCATACCCGTGACCCGGAAACCCTGGCGCTTGAGAAGGCGCACCGCTGCCATCCCGGAAAGACCGAGGCCAATGACCGCCGCATGGGAGAAGGTGTGAGCAGGACGCATGGGGTTTCCTATCGGATCTTGAGTGTGCTGATAGCAACAAGGGCGAGGAGGATGGCGATGATCCAGAAGCGGATGGTGACCTTGGATTCTTTCCAGCCCTTGAGTTCAAAGTGGTGGTGCAGGGGGGCCATGCGGAAAATCCTTTTACCCCCTGTCAGCTTGAAAAAGCCCACCTGGAGAATGACAGAAACCGCTTCCATGACAAAGATCCCTCCCACAATGACAAGAAGCAGCTCCTGCTTGGTAATCACGGCCGTGACGCCAAGGAAAGCGCCCAAGGGCAGAGAACCCACGTCTCCCATAAAAACTTCGGCCGGATGGCCGTTAAACCACAGAAAACCGAGACCGGCTCCGGCCACGGCTCCGCAGAGGATGGCCAGTTCGCCTGCACCATTGACAAAGGGAATCTGAAGATAATTGGCAAGGCCCCAGTGCCCGGCCACATAGGCAAAGATCATGAAGGTGACCGCGGCAATGGTCACAGGGCCGATGGCCAGGCCGTCCAGACCGTCGGTGAGATTAACGGCGTTGGAAGCGCCCACAATGATGAAGGTGGAAAAAAAGATATACCCGAGTCCGAGATCCGGGCTGATGTTTTTGAAAAAGGGCAGGGTGACCCGGGTGTCAAATTCGGGCATGAGATAGATGAAAATGGAGGCAAGAAGACCAAAAAGTACCTGAAGCATGAATTTGTTGGCCGATGAAAGGCCGGTGTTGTGTTTCTTGACCTGCATGAGCCAGTCATCCGCAAAGCCGATGAGGCCAAACCCCAGGGTGGTGAGGAGGGCCAGCCAGAGGTAGGCATTGCTGAGGTTGGCCCAGAGCAGGGTGGAGACTGTAATGGCAAAAAGAATGAGGAGGCCTCCCATGGTGGGTGTACCCGCCTTGCTCTGGTGGGATTTCGGTCCCTCTTCCCGGATGTACTGCCCCACCTGCAGGGCTTTGAGCCTGCGAATGGCCCAGGCGCCCAGGAGAATGCAGATGAGCAGGGCCGTCATGGCGGCATAGATGGTGCGGAAGCTGATGTAGCGGAACACATTCAGCGCCGAGAACCAGGTGTGCAGAGGGTAGAGAAGATGATAGAGCATGAACCTTAATTCCTTGAAGATGGGGGAATATCCTGCATCAGTTGTGCGACAAGGCTTTCCATGGTCATGGAACGCGAGCCCTTTACCAGTACCCAGTCTCCCGCCTGGAGTCCGGGGCGCAGCATGGAGGCAAGCGCCTCTTTTTCTCCTTGAACAACATGGTCTAAACCTGCCTTTCGAGCGCCTTGGGCTAAGTCTTGCCCATGGGGGCCGCAGCAGTACAGGGCCGTAAGGCCCGCAGCGGCGGCCAGGGCTCCCACCTGGCGGTGCAGGGCCGCCGCATTGTCCCCCAGTTCACCCATGGAGCCCAGAACGGCGAATCTGCGACCGGAAGTCCCCAGACGGGCCAGCTCCTGGAGGGCGGCTTTCATGGAGTCGGGGTTGGCGTTGTAGGTGTCATTGATCAGGGTGAATCCTCCCTGGGCCTGCATGGGCTGAAAGCGGCCGGGAAATCCCCTGAAATCCATGAGACCCTCCTGAACGACTTCTTCGGAGATTCCCGCGCTGAGGGCGGTGGCTGCCGCAGCCAGGGCGTTTTCCGCCATCATGGCGCCAGGGATGCCGATGCGGATGGGCAGGGGAGGATAGCCCGGACGACAGAGATCAAAGCAAGAGCCTGTGGCATCGGATCCTGGGTTTTTCATGTAAAAATCGCAGGAAGGTTCCAGGCCGAAGCGCAGGACCCGCAGCCCTTCCCTGAGGGGGATGAGGGTAGAGTTGGGGTCTTGTCCATTGACGAGGGCTGTTTTTCCTTGCGCCATGGCGGAAAAGATTTCTCCCTTGGCCCTGGCCACGCCTTCTATGGACCCAAGACCTTCCAGATGGGCCGGGGCGATGCGGGTGATGAGGGCAAAATCCGGCTGACAGATGGAAGACAGCCGGGCCATCTCTCCGGGGTGGTTCATGCCGAGCTCCAGTATGGCCCACTTATCCGCGGGTTTCAGGCGGAAAAGGGTGAGGGGCAGCCCCACCTCATTGTTGAAATTGCCCTGGGTCACAAGGCAGGGGCCTGTTTTACGGAAAATGCTTCCCAGCATTTCCTTGGTGCTGGTTTTACCGTTGGAGCCGGTGACAGCCACCACCTGAGTCTGAAAGCGCTTAAGACGATGCCGGGCCAGTTGGCCCAAAGCTTTGAAGGTATTCTCCACGCCAAAAACGGGACAATCCCTGGATTTGAGATAATTTCTCATCTCCGGCCAGCGGGCCTTTTCCATGAGAATGCCTGCGTAGCCTGCCTGGAGGGCCTTTGCAATGAAATCATGCCCATCATGCACCTCGCCCCTGAGGGCCACAAAAAGGGCAGGGCCTGAAGCCTTCCTGGAGTCTGTTCCGATGTCCGGGAAAAAGGTGTTCGGCTGCCCGCAGAAAAGAGTGGCTCCGGTGGATGAGAGGATGTCTTCTGCCGACCAGGGAGGCGTTTCAGGCATGGGCAAGAACTCCTTTCCGTGCAACCTCCCGGTCATCAAAGGCAAGGATATTGTTTCCCACAATCTGGTAATTTTCGTGGCCCTTTCCCGCAATGAGCACGGCATCACCGGGCCTTGCCTCGGCAATGGCCAGGAAAATGGCGGTTCTGCGGTCCTTTTCCACCCAGATCCTTTCCTGGGAAGGCATTCCCTGGAGAATGTCACGGATGATGGTCTCGGGATCTTCGTTGCGGGGGTTGTCCGATGTGACCACACAAAGATCCGCCCAGGTTGCGGCAATGGTTCCCATGAGGGGACGTTTGCCCCGATCCCGGTTGCCGCCGCAGCCAAAGACCACAATCAGGCGGCCGGGGGTCGTCTCCTTGAGGGTGAGAAGGGCCTTTTCCAGGGCATCGGGGGTGTGGGCGTAGTCCACAAAAATGAAGCGGCCCTTGGGGTCCTGGATGCGTTCCAGACGGCCGGGGACCGCCAGGGGGCCTTCCAGGGCTTTTTTAATGGTGTTGCCGCAGATGTTCAGGGCAATGGCTGCGCCTGTGGCGGAGAGCAGGTTATCCAGATTGAAAGTGCCTACCAGAGGCGAAAGAATGGGGAAGGTATGCGTGGGGGTTGTGAGATTGCAGCGGATGCCTGTGGCGGAAAGCCGGGGATCCCCTGGCCGGATGAGGGCCTCGGGATGGCGTCTTGCCGTGGAGATGAGACCTTTTCCGCCCGTGCGGCTGAGGCAGAGGTTGAGGAGTGCCTCCCCTGCGGGGTCGTCAATGTTGACAACCAGGCTGGCCCCGTCTTTGCCGTTCCGACCATCCAGTACGCTTTCAAGAAACCCTTTTTTGGCGGCCCAATAGGCATCCATGGTTTTGTGGTAATCCAGGTGGTCCTGGCTGAGATTGGTGAATACGGCCACATCAAAGGGTGTATGGACGATGCGGCCCAGATCCGCTGCGTGGGAGGACACTTCCATGACCACGTGGCTGACCCCCGCATCCCGCATGGTGGCCAGACGCGCCTGAAGATCTCTGGATTCCGGAGTTGTGGTGCCAGTGGGCTCCACATGACCGGGATAATGCCAATCAATGGTGCCCATGACACCTGTGGTCCAGCCCGCTTCACGGAGAATGGCTTCCAGGATATGGGTGGTGGTGCTTTTACCGTTGGTGCCTGTGACGCCGATGAGGGTGAGATTTTTTGCCGGAAAACCGTAAAAGACAGCGGAAAGGGCAGCAAGGGCTTTGCGGCTGTCATCCACAAGCAGGGTGGGAAGACCGGCTTCCGGAACGGGGCGTTCAGCCACAAGGATGGAGGCCCCCCTGGCTGCAGCGTCGGGTGCATAGAGGTGCCCATCCGTGGCAAGGCCGGGGACGGCCACAAAGAGATCGCCCGGCCGGACCTGATCGGACCGGTACTGGATGCCGGTGATCTGGCGGTCTCCGGGAAGGCTGTTTTTCAGGGCAAAGGGCATGCCTTTGGGCCAGTGGGAGGAAGAGAAGAGCTGGGCGATGTTCATCATGGCTTTTCTCCATATCCCATGGCCGTGGTGATGGGGGTGGCGGGTCTGGGAGGAATATTCATGTACGCAAGACCTTCGGAAATGATGGTGCGGAAGGCAGGCCCTGCTGCAGCACCGCCATAATGACTTTTTCTGGGTTCATCCAGCATGACGAGCACCACAAGGGCTGGATCTTCCAGGGGGGCAAAGCCCAGGAAAGAAGCGATATATCGGCTTCTTGAGTAGCTGCCGTCGGGTTCGGTCTTCTGCGAAGTGCCGGTTTTTCCCGCAGCCCGGTAACCCCGGGGGGCAGCGGCGGTTCCGGTTCCGCCGGTTTCTGTGACCGTGGCCATCATGGCTTTCACCATGTTGGCGGTTTCCGGGGCAATGACCCTGTGAACGGCCTGAGGCGGAAAGACCTCCGCAGTGCCCGTGAGGGGATCCCGGATTTCCTGGACAAGATAGGGGCGCATGAGAATGCCCCCATTGGCAATGGCTCCGGCGGCTGCAACGAGCTGCACCGCGGAGGCAGAAAGCCCTTGGCCAAAGGCGATGTTGCCCGTATCCACACTGGTCCAGCGTCGCCAGTCCCTGAGGATGCCCCGGGTTTCTCCGGGTGCGTCAATGCCTGTGCGCTCACCAAAACCAAAGGATCTGAGCGTATCAAAAAGGGCCTTTTCTCCCATGACCTCGGAAATCTTGACAGAGCCGATGTTGCTGGAAAATTTGAGAATCTGGGTGACGGAAAGCCACTCATGGGGCTTGGTGTCCCGGATGGTGACAGGGCCGATGCGGTAAGAGCCGTTACCGCAGTAGTAGATGGCGTCGGAGCGGATATAGCCCCTGTCCAGGGCGCCTGCAATGAGAAAGGACTTCATGGTGGAGCCAGGCTCAAAGGGTTCGCTGACGGCCCGATTCCTCCAGAAATCCCTGGGATAAGGCCCGAAGTTGTTGGGGTTGAAGGAGGGATAATGGGCCATGGCGCGGATGGCGCCGGTTTTGGGGCAAAGGACAACGGCCATGCCTGCTGCGGCGTCCGAGCGGCTTGCCGCTTCGCTGAGGGCGGATTCTGTAATGAACTGGAGGGTTTTGTCCAGGGTGAGAACAAGATTTTTTCCGGGAGCGGCTTCTGCTGCGGTATCCTGCTCATTGAACCAGCGGCCCCGCCCGTCCCGGATGATGGTGAGATCCCGGGCTTCCCCCTTGAGGACCGAATTGTAGCGATGTTCCAGACCTTCCAGCCCTTCGCCGTCCATACCTGTAAACCCGATGACCTGGGCGGCCATTTCCCGATTGGGATAGGCCCGGCTGCTTTCTGAAACCACCTGGATGGCCAGAAGTCTCTGGCTGGGGGTAAGGGGCAGGGTGCTGCGGAAGGCAAGGATCTCCTCAGCGGCTTCCGGCCTGACCCTTCGGGCGATCCAGGTGAAACGATCCCCTGAAAACAGAGGCAGGAGATCTTCGCGGGGTTTTCCGAGAATGCGGGCAATGGCTGTGGCCGCGGTTTCCCTGTCCGGAAAAAGATCAGGTCGGATGGCTACGCTGGCCGCTTCCATACTCACGGCCAGAGGTGCGCCATTTTTGTCGAGAATACTGCCCCTTTTGCCATGGAAAACAAGGGATTTCCTGTAATGACGCTCTGCTTTCTGGACAAGCCCTTCCCTTTGCAGCACCTGAACCTGGAAGGCGCGGACGCCGACCGTGCAGAACAGCAGCGAAAAGACGGCAATCACCAGCATGAAGCGTGTTTTCGCGAATGTGGGTTCAGGGGCCTTTTTCATGGACAATTCCACTGAGATCAAAGGTGTTTTCGGCTTTGGGCATCCCAAGCCCGAGACGGGTTTCCCCAAGGTTGCGGATACGTTCCGGCGACCTGAGGCGGGCCTGTTCAATTTCAAGGTTCCGGTTCCGTGTGATCAGTCTGTCTCGATCCGCACGGGTCTGGGTAATGAGAAAGTTGAGACTGGTACACTGGGTCCGGATCCATGTGGCGCTGAAAAGGGTTATGAAAACCATGCTTAAAAGAAAGATCCAGGCATGGGCTCCTGGCGGTTTGAAGGTTCCGGGTGTCATGGCAGACGCTGCATGGCCCTGAGACGCGTGCTCCGGGCCATGGGATTTACCGCAATTTCTTCTTCTCCCGGCCGTATGGCCTTGGATGTCAGTACACGAAATCCGGCCTTTCGGCCACAGGTGCAGATAGGGAATTCCGGCGGACAGACACAGGATGTGGCCAGATCCCGGAAACGCTGTTTGACCCTGCGGTCTTCCAGGGAATGAAAGCTTAAAACCACCATGCGGCCTTTGGGCCTGAGGCGCAGGGGCGCATCTTCAAGAAAACGATCCAGCTGGGCCATCTCCTGGTTCACGGCAATGCGCAGGGCCATGAACACCCGGGTGGCCGGGTGAATTTTCTGTTTAGCGCTGTGCTTTGCCGGAATGACGCGGCGGATGATCTCCGTCAGCTCGCCTGTGGTCTGGATGGGAGCCTGGGCGCGTGCGGAAAGAATGCGGCGGGCGATGGGTCCTGCAAAGCGCTCTTCTCCGAAATCCCGGAAGATTTTTTTAAGCGCTTCCTCGCTTTCCGTATTCACAAGATCGGCGGCGCAGATCTCGGATTCCGGATCCATGCGCATGTCAAGGGGTTCATCGCCTTTGAAACTGAAGCCCCGACCGCTGGCTTCCAGCTGGTGGCAGGAAAGTCCGAGGTCGGCCAGGATGCCGTCCACCGCGTCAATGCCAAGCCTGTCCAGGATGGCGGGTACATCGGCAAAATTTCCCCGGACAATGCAGGCCCTGTCCCCAAAGGAGGCGAGGACCTTGCGGCCCCAGGCAATGGCGTCGGGGTCCTGATCAATGCCGATGACGCGGGTCCGGGAATCCGTGGCTTCCAGAATTCTGCGGGTATGGCCGCTTCCGCCCAGGGTGGCGTCCACATAAATCCCCCCGGGTTCTCCGAGGAGAAAGGCAAGGACTTCCGTGGGCATGCAGGAAACGTGGTGAAAGTTCATGGATCAGATTCCCAGTTTTGCGATTTCGGCCCGCAGGGTTTCTTCGTTCTGTATATCGTCTTCGAGCTGTTGGTTTTCCCTTTCCCACTGTGCTTCGGAAAGGATTTCAAAATGGTCGAGCACCCCCACAAGAACAATTTCCTTTTCCAGCCCGGCGTAGGTGCGCAGGGAGGGAGGAATGAGAATGCGGCCCTGGCTGTCGAGGGGACAGTCGTGGGCTCCTCCTATGAAGACCCTGCGGAAGCGGCGCATGGCGTCATTTTTTTCCGCAAGGTCCAGGATGCGTTGTTCGATTTTGGCCCAATCATCATAGGTATAGGCCACAAGGTTTTTATCCATGCGGGAGATCATGAGGCCGAGACAGTTCTGGCTGTCCATCACCGAGCGGAAACGGGTGGGGATGGAAATGCGTCCTTTGGGGTCCAGTTTATGCGTAGAACTGCCACGGAACATGGTTCTCCTTTTTTAAGCTTCCACTTTCCGCCACTTTGGGCCATCAGACTACAATAAATAGAGAAAAGGTCAAGGGCTGCATGCAGGTTCTTTTTGTGTGCGTGGCAATTGTGGGAATTCTTAAAAAAAGCTGGTATCCCAGAAATGGCGGAGGTTCCGGGAAGATAAGGTTTTCATGGGAAATAAAATTCTGTATGTTAAAAAAAAATATCAGGGACATATCCGAAATCCAGGGGAGGATGTATGAAGGTTCATCAGTTCCGCTACAACGGAGACAATCTGGCCTATCTGCTGGAAGCCGGGGGCGAAGCCCTGGCTGTGGATGGGGGGGCCGTGGATGCCATTTTGCACGCTGTGGAAAAAAGTGGCCTCCGCCTTGTGGGAATCACCCATACCCATGATCACCCGGATCATGTTCAGGGAAGCGGTGCCCTCTGCGCCCGTTCCGGTGCCCCCCTGCTTTCCCACGGGGCTTTGTGCGCCAAAGGGGAGTTGAGTTTGGGGGGAGAGCGGCTGGCTGTGCTGGCCACGCCGGGGCATACCCTGGATTCGGTGTGCTTTGTGGGAGAGGGCTTTGTGATCTCCGGAGATACCCTTTTCAATGGTACGGTGGGCAATTGTTTTTCAGGAGATCTGGATGCATTTTTCCACAGCATGGAAAAACTGCTGTCCCTGCCAGGGGATACCCGGATTTATGCCGGGCATGACTATGTGAAGGAAGCCGTTGCTTTTGCCAGGAGCATTGAGCCTGATAATCCGCATCTTGAAGCTTATCTTGCGGCCTGGAATCCAGGCCACGGTTTTTCCACCCTGGAGATGGAGCTCCGGGTGAATCCCTATCTGCGTTATAACGATCCTGTGATGACAGAGATTCTGGTCCGGCGCGGACTTCCCGTGGATACGGCCCTCAGGCGCTGGTACAGCCTTATGGAAGTGTATTGAGCCTGTCTGTGGTTTCCATGGACTGGGGAGCCGGGAAGACCGGATGCCATCCCTATTCTTGACGAAAGAGGGGCTTCCGTTTAAAGAGGGTTTGCATCGAGAGGGCCGGATACGGACCGAAATGGATGAGAACGGATGGATGAATGGGGTCTAAGAGGCCCGGGAGTGTATATGACAGTCAACAGAGTGGATCAGATTGACGGACAGGTGAAGGTAAAGCGTGTGCTGGTCAGTGTGTCGGATAAACGGAACCTTGACATTCTGGTCCCGGGGCTTCTGGCGATCAACCCCGATGTGGTGTTCTATTCCACAGGCGGCACCTTCAATTATATAGCCGGGCTTCTGGGGGAAGGGGCTGCCAGATCCCTGGTGCAGGTCTCCGACTATACGGGGCAGCCGGAAACGCAGGGGGGCCTTGTTAAAACCCTTGATTTCAAGATTTACCTCGGTCTGCTTACGGAAACCTACAATGAGAGCCACAGGGCGGATCTGACCCGCACCGGGGCCGTTTCTTTTGACATGACCGTGGTGAACCTCTACCCTTTCCGGGAAACCATCGCAAAGGAGGGTGTGAGGGCAGAAGATGCCAGGGCCAACATCGACATCGGCGGCCCCTGCATGATCCGGGCTTCGGCCAAGAACTTCATCCGCGTGGCCCCTGTGGTGGATCCCGATGATTATCCGGCCCTGCTGGAAGAGCTGAAGGCCCAGAAGGGCTGTACCTCCCTTGCCCTGCGCTATCGCCTTGCCACCAAGGCCTTCAGTCATACGGCGGCTTACGATGCGGCCATTGCGGCCTATCTCGGCGGCCTTGATTTTGGCACCCACGTCAACCCCTGTTACCGGAGCATGTGAAAAATGGCCCAGGATTTAAAAGCAATGTACAAGACCGTGATGGATGATGCCTTCACGCCTGCCATGGAAATCTCCTTTGTGGACGGGAGTTCCCGTCAGACCCTTTTTTATGAGAAGGTCTCCTGGATCATTGAGGATCTACGCAAGGGGCTGCGGTATGGAGAAAACCCCGGTCAGGAGGCGGCCCTCTACCGTCTTGTGAACGGTAATCTTATTTTAGGCCAGACCCAGACCCTTCAGCCGGGAAAATACCTGGTGTCGGACATCGAGCTGCTCCAGAGCGGCAAGCATCCGGGAAAGACCAATCTCACGGATGCGGACAATGCCCTCAATATCCTCCGCTATTTTGCGGATACGCCCACGGTGGTGATCGTGAAGCACAACAATCCCTGTGGTGTTGCGAGGGATCTGAGCCTTGAAAAAGCCTATCACAAGGCCTACATGGCCGACCGGATTGCCGCCTTCGGGGGCTGCATTGCCATGAACCGGGCCATGGACAGGGCCACGGCAGAGGCTGTGGCCAGCCAGTATGCCGAAGTGGTGGTGGCTCCGGACTTTGAGGAAGGGGTCATGGAGATCCTGGGAGCCAAGAAAAACCTCCGGGTTATCCGCATCGGCAACATGGCAAGGCTTCATGAGTTTGTGGGTCAGCCTGTGGTGGATTTCAAAAGTCTCATGGACGGAGGTCTCATCGCCCAGTGGAGCTTTGTGCCCACCACCCTTAAAAAGGAGGATCTCCTGCCTGCGGTCTGTGACTACAAGGGCCAGACCTACCGGGTGAAGCGGGAGCCCACGGAAGCCGAATACGCGGATCTGCTTTTTGGCTGGCTGGTGGAGTCCGGCATCACCTCCAACTCCGTCATTTATGTGAAAGACGGGGTCACGGTGGGGATCGGCACCGGCGAGCAGGATCGGGTGGGGGTTGCTGAAATCGCGCGGGATAAGGCGTATAAAAAGCTTGCCGACCGCTATTGCTTTGAAACCTACGGCAAACCTTACAACCTCATGGAAGATGCGGACAAACGGGCGGAAATTGATGCCCGCGTGGCTGCGGAAAAGGGCGGTCTCATCGGTTCTTCCATGGTGAGTGATGCCTTTTTTCCTTTCAGGGACGGCATTGACGTGGGTCTGAAGGAGGGAGTGAGTGCTGTGATTCAGCCTGGCGGTTCCATGAACGATTACCAGTCCATTGAGGCCTGCAACGAGTGCAATGCGGCCATGGTCTTTACGGGGCAGCGTAGCTTCAAGCACTGAGTGAAGGTCTTCGTTTTTCCATGGGAAGGCGGAGGCGTTATTTGTTCTGAATGGTGGCAGGCCTTTGTTGTGAGGCTTGCCACAAGCGGGTAAAGCATCAACCTCCGGGTTGAAGGCTTTGCCCGTTTTTTTTGAAGACGGTCACGGGGGGACTGCCTGGTGTGCGGGAAGACGGGCTTGGGGAACTCAAGTTTTCTTGAGTCCTTTTTTCATGTCAGAAGATTGTCAGATGCCTTTTAGCTGAAGAAAATGATAACATAATTTCAAATATCAGGTGGATTCAGGCGGGGATCCGGGAACCTCCGGGGAACTCCGAAAGATCTGGGCGTACGGCATGGGGTTTTTTGAAGGGGAGCCGGGTGGACAAGGAATCAGCTCCTGTTTTGTCGGTTAAGGAGGTGTAATGGTGCAGAAGAGAGGTCCATGGCTTGCCATGGTGGGGATTTTCTGGATGGGTATGGTTTTTTCCGCAGCCGCAGAAACACAGTTTGATCGGGATATTGTGGTGAAGGATCAGACCCGGGCCATGAAGGTGGAGGCGGTGTTCAAGGAACTCCTTGCTGCCTATGAGGATGAGGATGTGCATGGTTTTCTGGAAAGGGTTTCCGATGAGCGCTTTCGTCAGGATTACATCACCTTCACCGACGCCCTGTACAGTGATTTCAGAAACTATGAAATTCATCGGGTGGATTACTGGATTGACCGGGTGGTGTCCGATCATGTCCGCCAGTTTCTCTTTGTTCGATGGGAAAAACGTTATGAATCCCTGGATTCGGGCCGTGTGATGACCCAGCAGGGATTTTCCCGTTTTCTTTTTGATGAGGTGGATGGGCAGTATCTTCTGGTGGAATTGGCGGGTAACAGCCTTTTTGGTGCCAGCCTGCGGGAATGGCTGGATGAGGTGCC
>NZ_JAVETM010000083.1:0-6540 GCF_034006065.1 Desulfobotulus sp.
TTGGGAAGGTCCGCTTTTAATCTGGCTGTGATCTTTTCTGCACGGGACCGGTTCAGATACCTGCCGGCCCTTACCCGGTAATAAGGCTTGAAAGGCCCGTCCCGGTCGACCCTGGTGATATAGGGGGAGTCCAGGTTGTTCCCGTTCCCAAGGGCATTCTTTGTGGCGTGCACAGCCTGGTCCAGATCATAGTAGACTCCCAGCTGGATGGTGTAGTAGATGTCGTCCGGCTTCTGGGTGCTGGTGTGGTTCTCCGGCTCAATTTCTCCCAGCCGGGCCAGGGCCAGGGAGAGGTTGTTCTGGAATAGGGGTTTGGTGCTGTCCAGGGAAACCGCCGTCTCAAAGGCTTTTGCCGCAGCTTCCAGCTTTCCCTGGAGCAGGTTGGAATATCCGACGTTGTTGTGCACATAGGCCAGGGCAGGATCGATTTCCAGGGCTTTCTGGTAGGCGTTTCCAGCCAGGTCAAACTCCCGGAGCCGGTCATAGGATACGCCCAGGGCGTTGTAGGCATTGACGTGGTATGGGTCGGCCTGGATCACCTTGATCAGCTGGTCAACCGCCAGCAGGTGCCTGCCTTGCATCTGGAAATGCCGGGCCAGCTCATAGGGTTGAATCGGATAAACAGTGGGCTTAATTTCATGTATTGCTGGATCCGGCTTACCAGTGCTGTCGCCGAAAATATGGACCAGCATGTTTTTGGTCGGGGCACAGCCGGCAAACATAATGAGGAAACCCACGGCAGCCAGAAAAAAAGCCAGTGCGTGTCCCTGCTTTGTGCGTCGTTCAACAGCCATGGTTTGAATCCTCCATTTTTATATTCACCTCTGTTTCAGGGCTTTCTGCAGGTTTTCATGGGCCGTGACATAAAACCTGGGGCTTTCCTCCACCGCTTTTCTAAAATAGGCAGCTGCCCTGTCCCGGTGTCCGTGCTTCAGTAATCCCACCCCGGTGTTGTTGTAGGCCACGGCTATTCCCCCGGCAAGTTTAAAGGCGGTAAATGCTTCCTCATACCGTTCCAGGCCACATAGCGCCCATCCCAGATTGTTGTATACAGTGGCGCGGGAATATCCGTTCACCAAGGCCTGCTGAAACACCTCCACCGCCTCTCGGATCTGACCGCTCCCAGACAGGGACATGCCCAGATTGTTGAGAATCATGCCCTGGTCCGGTCTCAGGGTCAATGCGGTGTTATAGGCCTTTATTGCAGCTGGGTAATTCCTGTTTAGATCATGGATCATGCCCAGGTAATGGTAGGACTGCCACAGCAGGGGGTCATACATCACGGCCTGGTTAAAATACATGGCTGCGGTTTTCAGGTTTTTGGCGGTAAAATGGGCCCGGCCCAATCCCTCCATGGCCGATGCAAGATTTGGCTGCAGCTCAAGGACCTGTTTGAACAGAGCAATGGCATCCTCGGGGTTTTCCGCCTTGAGCTGCACCATCCCCTGTTTGTAAATCAGGTTTGGGTTCTCCGGATTTTTTTCCAGGGCCTTTTCATACTGGGTGTGGGCCATGTAAAAGTTGCCCCGGCTTAGGAACGCATCTCCTAAAGCCTCATATTCATCCACGGACAGGGCGCTGGCTTTTGGCAGGTTTTTTCCAGGCTTGGGCCGGTCTGCATCCGGATCATACCGATATGCTGGCAGATCTTTGAGATGCTTGTAGTCTGGATTGCCGTAAGCGATCTCCGGTGCCCGGGAGATGGTTTTGGTTCCGCATCCTGAGATGAGGATGGTGAACATTATGGCGGCAGCTGTAAATGGTCTCATCGCATGATAAAGTTTTTGTAGATGGAAATGGCGGCCGGTCCGAGGATGACCACAAACAGGGCCGGGAAGATAAATATAAGCAGGGGCAGCAGAATCTTCACCGGCAGTTTGGCTGCTATTTCTTCGGCCATCTGGTATCGCTTGGTCCGGAAAGACTGGGAAAACACCTGCAGCCCCTGGGATGCGCTGGTACCGAACTTGTTTGTCTGGATGAGCATGGTCACAAGGCTGTTCATCTCATCGACGTTGGTGCGTCGGTAAAGGTTTCTCAAGGCCTCGTTACGCGGTTTGCCGGCCCGGATCTCCAGGTTCAGATAGGCGAACTCCCGGGCAAGGTCAGGGTAGGTATCTTCAATTTCTTTGCTCACCTTCAGCATGGCCGCGTCCAGTCCCATGCCGGCTTCCACGCACACCACCATGAGGTCTATGGCATCGGGTAATGCCTTGAAAATGGTGATCTTGCGTTTGTCAGTCTTCTGCTTGAGCCATATATCGGGCAGGTAAAATCCGAACAATGCAGCAATCACAGTGAACAAAATTGTCCTAGGTGTTTCCATGAGCGGGAATAAGGTGAGTCGGATTGCCAGAAATATGCACAGACAAACTAGGGGCAAAAACAGTTTGGCACCGAAAAAGGCGGCTTCAAAGTTTCTGGAATTAATACCGGCCTGGAGAAACTTGATTTTAATGTCTTCGGGATTGGCCAGATCTTGGGATTTCGCCTTTCCCGATCTTTTTGAAAAAAAGCTGAAAAAGGAAACAAACTGGGTGTTTCCCTGTTTTGCCGGGGGCTCGCCAATGCCCGAGTCTTGTTTTAGTCCCCGGGTGTTGTCAGCAAAGCCGCCCTGCTGGATTTTTTGAACCATTTTTCGAGTTTGTTTCTGCCGTCGCACAATCTGAAAGATCCCCATGCATAGCAGAAAGATGGCCACAAAAAACAGCGGAAAAAGAAAGGAGGTCAGATTTTGATCCAATAAATTGGTCATTGTAAGTTTTCCGGATTGTTATACATCGATTGTAACCATGCTGCGCATGATCAGCGATCCTATAACCATGCCTAAACCTGCTACCCACAGCATTAAATGGCCGATGGGCTCCTCTAACAGCGGCTTCATAAATTCGGGTGAGGAGATGAAAATGAACAGCCCGATGACAAACGGGAGCAGGATAAGAATCAGGGCAGACATCTTGCCTTCTGCAGCCAGGGTCCGGACATTGCCCTGAAACCGGAACCGTTCCCGCAACAAATGGGCCAGGCTCGATATCAGATCGGCCAGGTTGCCGCCGCTCTCCCGCTGGATGATCACGGCCATGACAAAAAAGTTCAGCTCCTTGCAGTCCACGCGGCCCATAAGGCTTTTCAGGGCATCGGGTACGCTCACGCCAAAGTTGATTTCATCCAGGGTCTCCTCAAACTCGGTACCCAGGGGGTCTTCAAACTCTTCTGCCGCAAGCTGCAGGCTGCTGGTGAATGAATGGCCGGCCCGCAGGGCCCGGGCGATCAGGTCAAGGCCTTCGTGGAGCTGGGTCTGGAATTTCCGGGCCCGCCGGTTTTTCACGTTTACGAGATAGAGATAGGGCAGCAGAACGGATGCAAGGGCGACCACACTGGATATTACGACATCGTCCCACAGAATCAGGGTGATCATGAAACTGAAGGCTGCCAGAAAAGCCGATAAAAGAAAATATACCCCCAAAGGATATTTCACATTCGCCTGGAGCACCAATTGGTCCATACTTCTGACGGCAGAGGAGGACAAGAGCAGGCGGTTCAGGAAATCTATGTCGCTGAGGCGCCGGTTTTTAACAATATTTCCGGTCTCTGTTTCAACAAAGGTGTATTTCTTGAGCCGGTGCTTGATTTTGGCCCGGCGGTAGGTCTTCATATTCCGGACCCCGTACAGACTCAACTCGATGATCAAAAGGGCCATGAAAAAGATGGCCGCGCTGATGACGATAAAATCCATGCAGACCTCCTGTCAGTTACACTTCAAACCGGAAGGACTCGTTGAACAGGTCCTGGTCGAAGTTAATGCCCGCCACTTTGAACCGGTCTATGAACTTTGGCCGGATTCCGTTGAATTTGAACACACCCCGAACATTGCCCTGTTCATCCACCCGGGTCTGCTGGAATGAAAAAATCTCCTGCATGGTGATCGTGTTGCCCTCCATGCCTGTGATCTCCTGGAGGCTCATGAGCTTGCGCTTTCCGTCCACCAGCCGGGAGACCTGGATCACGATGTTGATGGCTGAACTGATGAATTTCCGAATGAATTCCGTGGGAATGTCAAAATTGGCCATTGCCACCATGGTCTCAAGGCGCATCAGCGCGTCCCTGGGGGAGTTGGCATGCACAGTGGTGAATGATCCTTCGTGGCCTGTGTTCATGGCCTGGAGCATGTCAAAGGATTCCGCACCTCGAATCTCACCCAGGATGATCCGGTCCGGCCGCATCCGCAGGCTGTTTCTTAACAGATCCCGCTGGAGCACTTCACCCCTGCCCTCAATATTGGGGGGCCGGGTTTCCATGCGCACGACGTGCTCCTGCTTGAGCTGCAGTTCCGCTGCATCCTCAATGGTGATTATCCGTTCGTTCTCAGAAATGAACCTGGACAGCACATTGAGCAGGGTGGTCTTGCCGCTGCCGGTCCCCCCGGAAATCAGGATGTTGAGTTTGGCCTTGACCAGCCCCTGGAGAACCGCCTTGAATTCCGGCACCAGGGTCTGTTTTTCCACCAGGTCGTCCAGCTCCAGGGGCACCACGGAAAACCGGCGGATGGAGAGCAGAGGCCCGTCCAGGGCAAGGGGCGGGATCACCGCATTGATCCGGGATCCGTCCTTGAGCCGGGCATCCACCATGGGGGTGGATTCATCAATGCGGCGGCCCACGGAGGAGACGATACGGTCGATGATTTTCATCAGGTGGCCGTTGTCCTGGAATCGGGCATTTGTGTGCTCAAGTTTGCCGAACCTTTCCACATAGATGTGCTGATACGTGTTCACCAGAATATCGGATACGGTATCATCGTTTAAAAACGGCTCCAGAGGTCCCAGTCCCAGGACCTCGTCAATGATTTCCCCTACTATTTTTTCCCGTTCGGAAAAATTCAGAGGCATGCTTCCTGATTCACTTTCCAGGATTTTTTTCGTAACCTGCTTGATCTGACTGACCAGGGTCTCCTTTTCCATGGTATCTATAAGGGACAGGTCCAGAATTTCCAGGAGCCGGGAATGAATTTTGTCCTTAAATTTAAAATATTCATCCGCCATGTATCTTTTGCTGTTGTTATCCTTGATTTGATTTGGCGAGGGGATCTGTGTCATTTAGAAAAACCATCCTTTTTTTTTCCTCTTTTCAGTTCCTTCCGGCAGCAGCGAGTCTGCATAGTCATTATAACATCGGGCAATACTGGATTTGGGTGCACTTTCCTGCAGGGTTTGTCCGGAATTAATGGCGGACATGGTCGTGGAATAATCATTGGGGATCAGCAGACTGATTTTCTGGTTCAACCCCTGTTCCACAGTTTGCAGGTTCACAATTCCTTTTTTGATATACCGGTTCAGGATCAGGTAAAGGTTGGCCTGGTCTGTGTACCCATTCTCCAGCAGTGACTTGATAACCCGGCTGGCATTGGACAGGCAAGGCAGGGTCTGGATGGTGACAATCTCCACCCGGTTGGACATCTTTATGATCTGTAACGCAGAGTCATTCATGGACTGCCCCAGATCAATCACAATGTAGTCATATTTTTTTTTCATCAGTTCCAGCAGGGTTATTATGACCTGGGGCGTTGGCAGGTTTGCCTGTTTTTCCAGGTATCCGGGAGACGCCAGAACATCCAGCCCGCCAGCGGTCCGGGTCAGAACGTTGGACAGGTAAAATTCATCCAGCCGGTCGATGTTTCTGGTGATATCTCCCCAGTGATGTTTGGGGGAAATATTTAGAAACATGGGGATATCGCCGAACACCATATTCATGTCCATGAGGGCCACCGTAAAACCGTTTGGTTTCCGTTTCAGGCTGTCGGCCAGGTTCACCGCAATGGTGGTGGTGCCCACCCCGCCTTTGCTGCTGATCAGGCTGATGATCTGTCCCAGGTGGCCGGTTGTTTTCTGTTGTTTTTTTCCCTGTCGTTCGAGAAACCGGTCCAGGGCCTGGTTAATGGCGGCTTCATCCAACGGAGCCGGCAGAAATTCCTTGACACCGTCGACCCGTAACGCATGGATCAGCACCTGGGGGTCTGAATTCTCCGACACAATGAATACTTCCGTATGGTCAAAGGTTTCAATGTATGCCTGGATCTGTTCCAGATCTTTTTCCCAGTTTTCAGTCAGTTCATGAATGAGAAGGTCAGGTTCGGAGCTGTTCTGGCCAGATTCCACTGAAAATCCATTACTTTCTTTGATGGCACCGGCAACAGTATCAGAAAATTCCCGGGTCTGGATATTTAATTTGACAATGTTTTTTTTTACAGGCATTTGTAACTTGTCTTTTTCACATTCAATGGTTTATAGTTTAATCCACAGTTTAAACACCTCTATGGTCCTTATGTAAAGCTTTCCAGCCCATGGGTTCAGCTTCCTCCAGGTCCCAGATTCAGATTGAAAACCGGTGTGGGCGGTGTTTTTTCCTTAAACCCCTCCTGGTACTTTTTGTCAGTAGTGTCCGGTTAGGTTTTTGCATGTTGTTCTGAAAACTCTTGGTCTTTGACAATGCGTGAACTTTTAAAATTCCCAGAGGCTCGTAGTTCATTTTGAATTTTGATCCGTA
>NZ_JAVETM010000084.1:0-6480 GCF_034006065.1 Desulfobotulus sp.
CAGGGCATCAACATCGGTCGCATTGCCGCCCGTATGGCAGGCTTCCCCAACGAAGTTTCCGGTGCTACCGTAAACCGTTTCTGCTCTTCCGGTCTGGAAGCCATTGCCCTCGCTTCTCTGCGTGTTAAGGCGGGCTGGTCCGAAATGACCATGGGTGGCGGTATCGAGTCCATGACCTATGTTCCCATGGGTGGTTACTCTCCCCGTCCTCACCCTGAATTTGCCAAGACCAACCCCGAAGCCTACATCTCCATGGGTGTGACCGCAGAAAACGTGGCTGCATCCTATGGCATCACCCGTCAGGAAATGGACGAGTTTGCAGCTAAGACCCACGCCAAGGCGGCTGCTGCCCAGAAGGCTGGCTGGCTCAAAGAAATCGTTCCCACGCCTGCCACCTACTATGTTCCCCAGGCAGACGGAAGCTACAAGATTGAAACCAAGATGGTCACCGAAGATGATGGTGTACGCGAAGGCACCACTGCCGAAGGCATTGGCCGTCTCAGCTCTCCCTTCAAGTTCGGTGGTTCCGTGACCGCTGCCAACTCCTCCCAGACCACCGACGGTGCGGCCGCTACCCTGATCGCATCCAAGGAAGCCTGTGACCGCCTTGGCCTGAAGCCCATCGCCAAGATGATCGCTTATGCTGTGGCTGGCTGCAAGTCCGAAGAAATGGGTGTTGGCCCCATCTACGCCATTCCCAAGGCCCTTGCTCAGGTTGGTCTGAAGCTTGAAGATATTGACATCTTCGAAATCAACGAAGCCTTTGCTTCCCAGGCCATCTACTGCTGCAAGCACCTTGGCCTCTGGGGCACCCCCATGATGGATAAGGTTAACGTAGGTGGTGGTGCCATCGCTCTGGGTCATCCCCTTGGATGCACCGGTGCCAAGCTGACCGCTACCATGATCTCCCACCTGCAGCGGACCGGCGGTAAGTACGGTATCGTTTCCATGTGCATCGGTGGCGGTATGGGTGCTGCGGGCATCTTTGAAATGGTATAAAGCCTGCTGTGGGATGTGTGAACGTCCCATGACATGAGTTGTTCGGGGGCATCTCCTTTGTGGGGATGCCCCTCGTTTTTTACCCGGCATATTTTTCCTGTCTCCGTCAAATCTTCTGAAAAAAGCCTGTCAAAGAACCGGCATGCATGTATGCCATGGGCCGTATTTCCTGTAAAAAAGCAGGATATGGCTCATGGCATTTTTTTTGCTTTAATTCGGGCAGACCGTAAGGAGGCAGACCATGATTCTTCAGATGACCCGTCCGGTGCAGGGCGGACTTCGCCAGGAAAGACATTTTGAGAATACGGCCAACCACCTTGCCAATGTGGATACGCCGGGCTTTAAGAAAGATATTGTTTCCTTTGACCGGACTTTCCGGGCCCAGCTTCATACGGATCTGACCCAGGGTCCTTTGCGTGTCACGGGCAATACGCTGGATTTTGCCTTGGAGGATGAGGGTTTTTTCGTCATCCAGACCCCCCGTGGGCTTCGGTATACCCGTAATGGAAATTTTACGGTGAACGCCCAAGGATTTCTTGTGACCACCCAGGGGGAGGCGGTACTGGCGGGAGGTGTGCCCCTCGGGGTGGGGAACGGTCGGCTTTATGCGGATCCCCAGGGCAATATTTTTGTGGATGAGGAACTGGTGGGAGCGCTGGATGTGGTGACCTTTGAGGATCTGGAAGGCCTGGAAAAGGAGGGCCGCACCCAGTTCCGATACAAGGGCGATGCGGCAGACGCCCAGGCTCCTGCGAATATCCGCCTGCAGCAGGGGGCTCTGGAGATGTCCAACATTGAGGTGGTGGAAGAGATGAGCCACATGATTGCCATTTCCCGCATGTATGAAATCCAGCAGAAACTCATGATGACCCTGGATGAGGTGGATACCAAGGCCATCACGGAGCTGGGCCGCTCTCCGGCCTGATGGGTCTTTTGGGGAAAGTATTTTTTGATCAGGAAGGGAGGACCCCATGATACGAGGTCTCTGGACGGCCGCCTCCGGCATGGTGGCCCAGCAGATGCAGACGGATGTGGTGGCCAATAACCTGGCCAACACCAACACCACAGGCTTTAAGAAAAGTCGGGCAAACTTTCAGGACGTCATGTACCAGACCATGCTGGTTGCAGGAGCCATTACCCCAGGCGGTGGCCAGATTCCTTCGGGAATTCAGGTGGGTATGGGGGTTCGCCCTGCCAGTGTGCAGAAGATTTTCACAGAAGGGGATTTTGTGCAGACAGGCAACGACCTGGACTTTGCCATTGAAGGGCGGGGTTTTTTTCAGGTTCTGCACAATGGGGAACCCCTTTACACCAAAGCGGGCAATTTTACCAAAGATTCTGAGGGCTTTATCACAACGCCTGCGGGTGACCGGCTGCAGCCGGAAATTGCCCTTCCTCCGGAAACCATCCTTGTGACCCTGCAATCCAATGGCCTTCTGACAGCCCATGGTCCAGGAGAGGAAATTCTTCTGACCGAGCAGATCACCCTGCATAATTTTGTGAATCCTTCTGGGCTTTTTGCCATGGGGCAGAACCTGTTCCGTCCAACGGAAGGATCCGGAGATCCCATTGAGGGGATCCCCGGTGAAGATGGTCTGGGTACGGTTTCCAACCATTATCTTGAAATGTCCAACGTGAGTGTGGTGGAAGAAATGGTGGCCATGATTGTGGGGCAGAGGGCCTATGAAGCCAACTCCAAGAGCGTGCAGACGGCGGACACCATGCTGGGGCTTGCCAATGGTCTGAAGCGCTAAGGAATGGAACCATGACGGACGTGAGGCGTAGGACAGGAATCCTTGGAATGGTATGGCTGGCAAGTCTGCTGGCTGCAGAGGTTCTGGCTTCTGCTCCTGTGCGCGTGGTTCTGCCCGAGTCTGTTACCGTATCCGGCGATGAAATTCTTCTCGGGGATGTGGCGCGCATTGAAGGTGGAGCGGATCTGGGACGCCTTGTGCTGGGGCAGAGTCCCAGACCGGGGGGCAGCCTTGCCCTGCCAGGCAGTCGTATCCGCATCCGGATTCTGCAGGAAGCGCCGAATGCCCTGTGCGAGATTCCCGGCGTGTTGCGTGTGGAGCGGCCCGGTCAGCAGATTGCCCTGCAGCGGGTGCAGGCGCTTTTGGAAAAAACCCTTTCCGAGCAACATCCGGGGCTTGAGGTGCGGGTGCAGGAAGTCCGCATCATGGGACAGGATACCTTTGCCCAGGGCCGATTAACCCTGGGCCCCCTGGCCCTTTCCGGTCCGGGTCGTCGGGTTCGGGGGCAGACGGATGTCCGGGTGGATGGCAGGGAGGCGGGCTTGCTGCGTTTTGTGGCCCAGGTGGATCGCCTGGGGCCTGTTGTGGTGCCGGTTCGGGATCTGGACCGGGGGGCTTTGCTCCGGCCGGAGGATCTGCGTGTGGAAAAACGGGATCTTACGGGGATGCGGGAAAATGTGCTGCGGGATCCCGCAGCGGCAGTGGGGCTTGCAACGCGGGTGCGGATTTCTGCGGGGGATGTCCTGCGCAGTGACCGACTGACCTCGCCGCCTTTGGTGAAGCGGGGGGATCGGGTGCGCATGGTGGTGGAGAATGAGAATTTGAGAATCCACACCCTGGGAGAAGCCCGCAGGGATGGAGGACAGGGAGACCGTATCCCTGTGGAGAATCTGCGCACGGGCAAGGTGGTGCAGGCCGAAGTGACAGCCGTTGGCGTGGTGAGGCTGGGATTCTGAAGTACTTGGGGAGGTGACCTATGGAAAGGCAGAGAATGGGAAAAACAGGCTTGGGGATGCTGGGTATACTCATGCTGACGGGGTGCGGTCTGCATCAGGCCCCTTTGCAGACCGGCCTTGCCCCTTCCGTGGGGATGGATGCACCTCCGGCTTTTTTCGGGGCCATTCCTCCGGCCGAAGGCTCATTATGGAGTGATTCCGGTGAAATGCTTTTTACGGATCAGCGGGCGCGACGTGTGGGGGACACGGTGATTGTGGATATTGTGGAGAATGCCACCTCTCAGGTTGCGGCCAATACCAAACTGAAGCGGGACAGCACAACCAAGGCCGGTATCCCCAATGCTTTCGGCCTGATGGCCAACTTAGGCAACAATGTGGATGCGGCCAATCTTTTCCAGGCGAACACGAAAACGGAATTTGACGGTTCAGGCAAAAGCGATCGTTCCGGCCGGATCACGGCTTCCATCGGAGCCCGCGTGGTGCAGGTTCTGCCCAACGGCAATGTGATGATCCATGGAAGCCGGGAATTGCGGGTCAATCATGAGACACAGTTCATCACGGTTTCCGGAGTGATCCGGCCCAAGGATATCGGTTCGGATAACCGGGTGCAGTCCACGGTGCTGGCCGATGCCCGCATTGAATATTCGGGCAGGGGCGTGATTGATGAAAAACAGCGACCCGGTTGGATGACCCGGGTGATTGATAAGGTCTGGCCCTTTTAGCGCTATGGGAAAAATGGGTTTGGAGGATACCATGGAAAATACCCTGAACAGGAAAAAAGGATGGTTGCTCTTTTGTGTATTTTTCGGGCTTCTGCTCGGTGTTGCCCATGGATCCAGGCTTAAGGACATGGCGGCCTTTCAGGGAATCCGTTCGAACCAGCTGGTGGGCTACGGCATTGTGGTGGGGCTTGACGGTACAGGGGATAAGAGCAGCCCCATGATCACCCAGGCTCTGGCCAGCATGATGGACCGCATGGGCGTGAGCATTGACCGTAACCAGATCAATGTGAAAAACGTGGCTGCCGTGATGGTGACGGCGAACCTGCCGCCCTTTTCCCGTTTGGGAAGCCGCTTAGATGTGACCATTTCTTCCATGGGAGACGCCAAAAGCCTTGGGGGGGGTACGCTTCTGCTGACCCCTCTGAAGGGCGTGGACGGCAATGTCTATGCCCTGGCCCAGGGGGCTCTGGCCCTGGGAGGGCATGGAGTGGTGGGCGGTGGGGCGGCCCAGACCAAAAATCACCTTCAGGTGGCCCGCATTGCGGGAGGGGCTACGGTGGAGAGGGAAATTCCCATGACCCTGAATGGCCGGGACAGACTTTTTCTTTCCCTTTTTCATCCGGATTTTACCACCGCCATCCGGGTGACGGAAGTGATCAACCAGGCTCTGGGGCAGCCTCTGGCCAGGGCCGTGGATTCGGGGTCTGTGCGCATTGATGTGCCCGAACATCTCAGGGACTCCATTCCCATGTTCATTGCAGGCATTGAGGCCCTGGAAGTGAGGCCGGACATGCCCGCCCGTATTGTCGTGAACGAGAAAACAGGCACGGTGGTGATCGGGGAGAATGTGAAGATTTCAACGGTGGCTGTGGCCCATGGCAATCTGAGCATTTCTGTCCGTGAGATGGCCCGGGTGAGTCAGCCCGCGCCCTTGGGCGCAGGAGAAACCGTGGTCACGCCGGAAACGGAAATCGGTGTGGATGAGGAAAGGGCCAATGTCATGCTCCTTGAGGGCGGAGCCACCATTGGGGAGCTGGTCCGGGCCCTGAACGCCATTGGCGTGACGCCCAGGGATATGATCAGTATTTTTCAGACCATCAAGGCTGCGGGTGCCCTGCAGGCGGATCTGGAGATCCTGTAGGGCTTTGGATGGAAACAGGCAGGCCAGGGGCCTTTGCTAAAACAAAGGCTGTGTCAAGGTTCTGAAAAAGGAGGGGGCATGCGTATGGATCCGGGAATGGCGATGACTTTGGGTGCGGGAAGCCGGGTGGCCGGAGATGTGAAGACAGGTGTGCGGGAAAAGGAAGATGCCCGGCTGAAGGAAGCCTGCGCGGGGTTTGAAGCCATTATGCTGCACACCATGCTGAAGGCCATGCGGCAAACTTTGCCGGAAGGCGGCATTTTTGACCGCAGCCAGGCGGAGGAGATCTGGGAATCCCGCATGGATCAGGAAATAGCAGATCGCATTTCAAAGGGAGCGGGAAGTCCGGGACTGCGGGATTTTCTTTATCGCCAGCTTTCCAGGCCTTCGGGGCAGCCTTCGGATTTCTGAGTGTAGAGGTCCGGATTTTGAGGAGGCCTTGGCATATATTGTGCAAAAAAACCTGTGCAGGGATTCGGTGAGACCGAAGTTCCTGCACAGGTTTTTTGGTTTAAAAATGAAGAGATCCGGAGGCCCTGCCATGACACTGATAGCGGAACTTGTGGCGCTGTATGCTGAAAAAAATACCTGCTTTGAACGTCTGCTCATCATCCTGGAAAAGGAAGGAGAGGTTCTGAAGACAGGGAATGTTGCGCCTCTCTGGTCCATGGCAGAAGAAAAACAGGCCGTGGCGGGCGGGATTATGGCCATCCGGGAGCGGATTGTCCGGGCCATGGAGCAGGCAGGGCGTTCCCTGGACATGCCCACCGGAACTTTCAGGACGGACCTGCTGATCCAGCGCCTTTCCCATGCAGAGGCAGCGGACCTTGAGCCCTATGTGCTGCGGACGGCGGCTCTGAAACAGCAGGTCCGGGCTGCGGCGGACGCCAATCTGGGTTATCTCAGGC
>NZ_JAVETM010000035.1:0-39304 GCF_034006065.1 Desulfobotulus sp.
GATTCCGCAGCAGGCGGGGAAGGTGCTTTTTCAGGGGAAGAACCTGCACCGGAAAGCAGCGCCTCAATGTCATCCTGACTCAGAGTCTCGCTTTCAAAGGATTCCGCAGCAGGCGGGGAAGGCGCTCTTTTTGGAGAAAGATCTGCACCGGAAAGCAGGGCCTCAATGTCATCCTGGCTCAGGGTCTCGCTTTCAAAGGATTCCGCAGCAGGCGGGGAAGGCGCTTTTTTTGGAGAAAGATCTGCACCGGAAAGCAGGGCCTCAATGTCATCCTGACTCAGAGTCTCGCTTTCAAAGGATTCCGCAGCAGGCGGGGAAGAGGTTTTTTCCGAAGCCCTTTGCCCGGCTCCGGAACTCGTCAGTCCGGCATCCGCAAACAGGGCGTCAATGTCCGCCTGCCCCACCATACCGGAAGCAAAAACATCGCTTTGCTCTGGTTCAGCTCCCTGCCCCAGGGGTGCGGAAGAAGGCCCCCCCACCTCGGGCTGGGGAGGATCAAAATCTCCCCGCAAAAAGGCGTCGATATCTTCCTGGCTGACCGTGTCAAAGCCCGCTTCTTCGCGGCCCTTTTCCGCATCCGGAATCCCGGATGGGAAGCCTTGCCCTTCACCCGCCCCTTTTTCCCGAGAAGAGGACAGGCCTGATGAAGGCTTTTTCTCCGTCCCCGCACTAAGAATCGCATCAATCTCGTCCTGGGAGATGGTATTGAATCCCTCTTCCCCATCCATACCCCGGAGAAGATCATCAATATCATCCTGCCGGATCCCATCCCCATGGGATTTTCCGTTTTTTTCCGCCATGGCCCGCCCCTTTTTCACAGACTTGGGTCTCAGACATCCACTGTCATCCCCCGCAGCCGCGCACGCAGCTTCACCAGGGCTGCGGAATGAATCTGACAGATCCGGGATTCGGTGCGCTCCAGTACCTCACCGATTTCCTTTAAGGTGAGATCCTCAAAATAATAAAGCGACAGCACCATCTGCTCCTTTTCGGAAAGGGTGGCGATGATGCCCGCCAGCCGGGCTTTCAGCTCCTCTTCCGCCAGTTTTTCTTCGGGGTTGTCCGTACCGATGAGCTGATCCTGAAAGGTTTTACCCCCGCCATTCTCCCCTTCGGAATCCCGTATGCTGGCATCCAGATTAAGCAGGGCCGCACCATGGATTTCCGTCAGCACATCCTGGTAACTCTCCAGGGACAGATCCATGGCCTCGGCCACTTCAACGTCTTCCGCAGGTCGTCCCAGGGCCCTTTCCACGCTGAGTACAGCCTTTTCCACATCCTGGGCCTTCTTGCGCAGGGATCTGGAGTACCAGTCCATGCTGCGCAGTTCATCCAGAATGGCACCCTTGATGCGAAACTGGGCATAGGTTCGGAACCGCACATCCTTTTCCGGATCAAACTTGTCCACAGCATCCAGAAGCCCAAGACTTCCCGCACTCATCAGCTCATCCAGGGAAACAGACTGGGGTACGCGCATGGAAATACGCAGCGCCACACTGCGCACCAGGTCCGCATGGGCCACCACCAAGGCCTCCCGCTCCTGGGGGGAGAGGGGCTCTTTTGATACTGCTGCGTCCTTTGCAGGATCCTTCTGCGTCATATATGCTGCTCCGTTGCATGCGCTGCATGGGCCAGAAAGCCGGTCCAGAAGGCACGGAAAAAAGCCTGTATGCAAAGGCTGCGTGATGGGAACAGATCCGAAAGAAACAACAGATTACCCCGGCGACAGGGCCACAAAACGTTTCATGAACAGCTTGATATTGCCTTCGCCATCGTGACGTCGGGGGGATTTGAGAAGAACTTTGGCCAGATTCCGGATCTGCTTACTGCACTCGGCCTGGGGGTAGGCTGTGAGAACGGTTTTACGCTCCTGCACGGATTTCCGCAATAAAGGATCCTGGGACACATGCCCCGCATACTCCAGCACCACACCGTCCAGAAAACGACCCGCAGCCTGATTCAGGGTCAGAAAAACCTGTTTGGCTTCCTTCACACTGCTTACCATGTTTACCAGAAGTTTGAAATGCCTGGCCCCATGCTCCACGCTCATCACCTTCATCATGGCATAGGCGTCTGTGATGGAGGTGGGCTCCGCCGTGGCCACCAGCAGGCACTCATCCGCAGCCAGATTAAAATACAGCACATTCTTAGAAATCCCGGCCCCTGTGTCAACGAGCACCACATCCGCTGCAAGATCCAATGCCTCAAACTCTCCCAGAAGGGTCAGTTTCTGGCCTTCGGTGAGCTGGGTCAGCTCACTGGTTCCCGAGCCTGCGGGCAGAATCCGTATCCTTTCCGAAGGGCTCACCAGAACCTCTTCCAGGCTTTTCTCTCCGTTCAGCACATGACCGATGTGAAAGGGCGGACGGATGCCAAAAAGAATGTCCATATTGGCAAGCCCCAGATCCGCATCCACAATGAGTACCTCCTTGCCCATCTCCGCAAAGGCCCTTGCCAGGCTGGCCGTAAGGTTGGTCTTGCCCACCCCGCCCTTGCCGCTGGTCACCGCAATCACGCGGGGCTGCCCCTCGGAAGTCAGGGATGCCAGAGGCCTGCGCTGCACACCCTGCCCACTGATCATTTTTCGTAAACTCGTTGCCTGGTCCACCCTTTTCTCCCTTCTTTCTGCAGGCCAGAGGCCCTTACAAGGAACCTGTGGTTTCAAAAATCCGTTGTAAAAGGCCCTTTCGGGTCGCAGGATGAATGTCTTCGGGCACCCGTTGTCCGTCCGTCACATAAGACACGGGCAGGGGATACTCCGCCAGCTGGTCGAGAAGCCCCCCCCGCTTGCGGGTCTCATCCAGCTTGGTGAACACATAGGAACGCGGAGAAAGCCTTGCAAAGTTCTCCGCAGCCTCCTGCATGTTCTCCCGGCCCGTGGCAGCACTGAGCACCAGATGGGTGCTGATGGCCTGCCGCCCTCCCAGAAGTTCCGCAAGTTCTTCCATGCGTGCATAATCCAGGTGGGAAAGCCCCGCCGTATCAATGAGAATCACATCCCTGTTCTGCATCTGCCGCAGGGCTGTCTGCAGATCTTCCCGGTTAAAGGCGGGAAGGCAGGGCAGCCCCATGATGCCTGCGTAGGTCTTCAGCTGTTCCAGGGCGCCGATGCGATAGGAGTCCACGGAAATCAGCCCCACCCGTCTTTTTTGTTTCAGGCTGAGATCCGCAGCCAGCTTGGCGATGGTGGTGGTTTTACCCACCCCCGTGGGTCCGGCAAAGGCCGCCACACACCGCTGCCCCGCCACAGCCTCAAAGGGCTGCATGCCCTCAATGAGGGCCATCATTTCCACAAAAACCCGACGGGAAAGGGCTTCCTTCCCAGCGCCTGCGGACTGCGCCGCCTTTTCCATCAGCTGTTTGGCCCTTTTTTCCGTAAGACCCGTACGCACAAGCCGGGTATACAGGCCAAGACTTTCGGGCTGATGGGTGATGAATTCCGGAATGCCATCTCCCTGTTGCAGCAGAAAAAGCATATCCCGGATACTCACCAGCTCATGCTGCACCTGCTGCCAGCCCACCCCACCCGGCATACCCGGAGAAGGGACACTTGCCTTCACCGCATCCAGCACCGCCGCCACATCCGGTTCTTCCGGCAAAGACTCTTTGGGGGAAACCCCATTCTCCCTGGCCCTGATCCCAGGTCGGGCAGTCCCGGCTGCTGTGCGCAGACGTAAGTTCCGGATGGGAGCATCCTTTCTCACGGAAGGCTTTACCGCTTCATCCACCGTGGCCGTGACCTCAAAACCTCCGGCGTAAGGGTTCCTCGGATCCCGCGCAGCCTTACGCGTGGACAGAATCACCGCATCCGAACCCATCTCCGCCTTCACCTGCGCCAGGGCCTCCTGAATGGAAGACGCCCGAAACGTTTTTATGCTCATTTTACAGGGTCACCTTTCCAACGGCCTGAATGTTGACGTTCTGGACGATCTCCGCATGGGAGGTCACCGCAAGGGAGGGCAGCGCCTGCTCGAGAAGACGCCGAAGATGGCGTCGCAGGCTGGGGTTGCAGAGCAATACGGGTTGAATATTCTGATTCAGGGCCTTATCCATTTCCGCGCGTATGGCATCCATGAGCTGTTCGGCCATCCGGGGGTCCACGGCAAGGTAAGCGCCATGTTCCGTGTTCTGGATACTTTTGGTCAGGCTTTCCTCGACCTTGCGATCCAGGGTCAGGACAGGCAGGTTGCCGCCCGGCCCCATGTGGCCTGCCAGGATGGAGCGGGAAAGCTTCTGCCTCACATATTCCGTGAGAAGATCCGGGTCCTTGCTCATGCTTCCGTAATCCGCAAGCGTTTCCACGATGGTGAGCAGATCCCGGATGGACACCCGCTCCGCAAGAAGATTCTGAAGCACTTTCTGTACCATGCCAAGACTCATCACCGAAGGCACCAGTTCTTCCACAGCCTTGGGGCTGGTCTTGGCGAGGTTGTCCAGAAGGTGCTGCACCTCCTGCCTGCCCAGAAGCTCCGCCGCGTGGCTGCGGATGATCTCCGTAAGATGGGTGGCCACCACCGTGGAGTTGTCCACCACCGTATACCCGGAAAACTTGGCTTCTTCCTCCCGGTCTCCGGGAATCCAGATGGCGGGCAGGCCAAAGGCCGGTTCCGTGGTGGGAAATCCATCCATACGGCGGCTCACGTCTCCGGGATCCATGGCCAGCACATGGTTGACCATCAGCTCATACCGGGCCATTTCCACACCCTTGATGAGCATGCGGTATTCCGCAGGCCGGAGGTTCAGGTTGTCCCGGATATGGATGGGCGGAATCACAATGCCCATCTCAGAGGCAAACTGCCGCCGCATGGAACGGATACGACTGAGCAGGGTGCCATCCTGGGAAGTATCCACCAGGGGAATGAGTCCGTAGCCAACCTCAAGCTCCATGGCATCCAGGCTGAGCAGGTGCTCCACCTCTTCAGGTCCGGATGCGGGAGCTGCGGCTTCTTCCGCCGCAGCCGCTTCCTTTTCCGCCGCTTCTTCGGCTTTACCCCGGGTGAGAAGGTAGAGAGCTCCACCCAGGGCCAGCCCCAGACTCATGAAGGGAATCCCCGGAAGCCCCGGCACCAGACCCAGGGCAAAAACCAGGAGAGAGGCCACATAAATGGGCGTGGTTTTAGAAAAAATCAGTTTGGAAAAGGCCTGACCCAGGCGGTCTTCGTCTCCGCCCCTTGACACCAGAATGCCTGCGGCCGTGGAAATGATGAGCGCCGGAATCTGAGAAACCAGGCCATCGCCCACGGTGAGCAGGGTATAGTTGGTGGCCGCCCTTGCCACGGGCATGCCGTTTAACACACCAATGGTAAGCCCACCCACAATATTGATGCCCGTAATGATAATCCCTGCGATGGCGTCGCCTTTGACAAACTTGGAGGCACCGTCCATGGCCCCGTGGAATTCCGATTCCCTGGCTATGGTCTTGCGCCGCTCCCTGGCCTCCTTTTCATCAATGATCCCTGCATTGAGATCCGCATCAATGGCCATCTGCTTGCCCGGCATGGCGTCCAGGGTGAAGCGGGCGGCCACTTCCGCAATACGCCCCGCACCCTTGGTGATAACCATGAAGTTGATCAGTACAAGGATGACAAAGATGATCATCCCCACCACATAATCGCCCCCCACCACAAAATTACCAAAGGACTGAATCACAGCACCCGCAGCCTGGGGGCCCTCATTGCCCCGGAGCAGAATAAGCCGGGTGGAAGCCACGTTCAGGGCAAGCCGGAACAGGGTGAGCACAAGAAGCATGGTGGGAAAAACGGAAAACTCCAGGGAGCTTTTCGTGTACATGGTGGTGATAAGCACAATGATGGCAAGGGTGATGTTAAGGGCCAGAAAAAAATCCAGAAGAAAGGCGGGCACAGGCAGGAGCATGGCAAGGAGAATGCCCACCACGGCGAGGATCATCACCACATCCGAAGAATCCCGCTTCAGTCCCTGAAAAATACCCCCTGCCTCAGCCATGGCATGCCCCTGTTTTCGTCATGTATTTGACAGACACCGCCCGAATTCCGTCACTCCACCGATCAGTGCCTGCCCTTCAGCTTGTACACATAGGCCAGTACTTCGGCCACAGCCTGGTAGAGGTCACCGGGAATGGACTGGCCCACATCCACCATCTGAAACAAGTTCCGTGCCAGAGGCTTATTCTCCACAATGGGCACCCCGGCTTCCCGGGCCACGGCCTTGATGCGCTCGGCCATACTTCCCGCTCCTTTGGCCAGCACCTGGGGAGCCTGCATGTTCAGGGCATCGTATTTCAGGGCCACGGCAATGTGAGTGGGGTTGGTCACCACCACATCGGCCTTGGGCACATCCTGCATCATACGTTTCTTGGACGCCTCAAACTGCAGCTGGCGGATACGGCTTTTGATCTGGGGATCCCCCTCGGTCTGCTTACTCTCATCCTTGACCTCCTGTTTGGTCATTTTGATTTCCTGGTCAAAATTCCAACGCTGAAAAATCAGATCCAGAAGGGCCACAAAAACCATGGCCAGCAGCACCCACAGAAAAATCTTAAAGGAAAGCTTCACCATAAAAAGCAGAATGACAGCCACATCATGGTCATAAAGGCGCATCATGTTCGGGACATCCGCCTTCACCGCCCGCCAGGACACATAAAAAATAATGGTGATCTTCAGAATGCTTTTAAAAAACTCCATGAGACTTTTTTTAGAGAAAATACGACCCAATCCCTTGATAGGATCAATCTTGCTCGGCTTGGGCTCAATGGCTTTCCAGGCAATGACAAACCCCACCTGAAAGGCGTTGGACAGAAAAGCGGCAAGAAAAACCACAAGAAGCAAAGGGGCCAGCATCCAGAAACTCTGCCAGAAATAGGTTTTCATCCAGAACAGGGCCTGCTCCACATGCACTTCCGGAATCTTGGAAAAATGAAGGGAGCTGTACAGAACCCCGGTCATGCGCTGGTAAAGAAAACCGGACAAGGCATAGAGGGTGGTCACGCTGGCCAGAAGAACAAGGACCGAAGGCACCTCAACACTTTTGCCCACCTGCCCTTCTTCCCGGCTCTGCTGGCGCTTTTTCGGGGTCGCATCCTCGGTTTTTTCCTGTCCGCTGTCCTCCGGCATACCCGCCTCCTATCCGCTGCCGAACATTTGTAAAAGATAACGCAGAATCCCCGGAAAATCCTGGATATACACCCTGGAAAACCGCAGGATCACTTCAAAGGCGGCCCCGAAGAACACAAGGCCCATGGCAATCTTCACAGGAAAGGAGATGATGAGCACGTTCATCTGAGGCGCGAACTTGGCTGTGATGCCAAAGGCCATATCCACAAAAAGAAGGGCCACAATCACCGGCGCGCCGATCTTGATGCCTGTGACAAACATGGCGGCTGTCATGGACATGACCTGGTTGAAAAAAACCGGCGGCAGGGCAAAACCGCCGGGCGGTACCATATGAAAGCTCTCCACCAGGGCCAAAAGCAGAATGTAATGCCCGTCAAGAAGGATAAACAGGGTGAGTACGGTCCAGTAGCCCAGCTGTTCCATGACAGAAACCTGACTTCCGGACTGGGGATCCATGACATTGATCATGGAAAAACCCATCTGAAAACCAATGAGCAGCCCCGCCATCTGCACAGCTCCGAAAAAAAGACGCACCACAAGGGCAATGACAAGCCCCACAAAAAGCTCGGAAACCAGCAGCACCGGAGCCAGCAGCACCTGGTCCGGAAAGGCCTTGGGCGATGTGGCAACAGTGGAAAAAAGCACAAGGGAGATGGAAAGGGAAAGCCCGGCCTTAACCAGGGCTGGAAAGGAATTGCTGCCAAAAAAAGGGAAAAGGAACAGAATCACGGACACCCTTGTCAAAACAAGGAGAAAATGCCGCATTTCATCCGGGGCGAAAAGATTAAGAATTTCCATGGAAAATCAGCGGATGTACATGGGAATGTTTTCAATGACCCTCGCCGTATAGCTGGTCATTTTCTCCAGCATCCAGGGCGCAAAAAAAAGAAGGGCCAGAAACACCGCTATGATTTTCGGCACAAAGGAAAGGGTCATCTCCTGGATGGAAGTCACGGCCTGAAAAATACTGACAATCAGCCCCACCCCAAGCCCCACCAGCAGAAGCGGCGCGCCGATGAGAAGGGTCAGCCACACCGCTTCCTGACCAAAGCTCACAACAAATTCGGGCGTCATGGAACTCCTCCTTTCCTTAAGGAATGGCAAAGCTTCGGATCAGGGAGCCTGCAATGAGGTGCCAGCCATCCACAAGAACAAAGAGCATGAGCTTGAAAGGCAGGGAAATCATGACCGGCGGCAGCATCATCATCCCCATGGCAAGCAGCACGCTGGCCACCACCATGTCAATGATGAGAAAGGGCACATAAATCACAAAACCAATGATAAAAGCCGTTTTCAGCTCCGAAATCACAAAGGCGGGAATGAGGTGCAAAAGATTGACGCTTTCCCGGTTTTCCGGTTTTTCCGCCTTGGCCACCTTGATGAAAAGGGCCAGATCCTTTTCGCGGGTATTAACCAGCATGAAATCCCTGAGAGGCTTCTGGGCATTTTCAAAAGCCTCCTGATAGGTAATTTTGTCTTCCAGGTAAGGGTCAAGGGCTTTTTCATAGACCTCTGTCCACACGGGCTTCATGATGAAAAAGGTCATAAAGAGGGAAAGTCCGATTACCACCTGATTGGGCGGGCTGGTCTGGATGCCGATGGCCTGACGCAGAAAATGAAAGACCACCACAATGCGGGTAAAGGAGGTCATGAGCACCAGAATGGCAGGAGCCAGGGTCAGGATGGTGAGAAGCGCCAGCACCTCCAGGGCCACGGCCACATCCTGAGCGCTTGTGGCCTCTTCCACGCCGATGCGGATGGAAGGGATGGGAAAGGTCACGGCCTGGGCCAGGAGGGGAAAAAACAGGCCTCCCAGAAAAAAAATCAGAAACATCCCCAGCCTTCTGCCAGGCCTTCTGCCTTTTTCCTTCAACGCCCCTTCTTCAGCGCCCATGCCCGGCCTCCGGAGCTTCCCCAGCCTTTTCTTTTTTCCCCAGAGCCCCTCTCAGAAAAGCGCCAAAACCCGGCTCCGGGGCCGGGATCTCCTTCTCCTCCCCCGGAAACTCCGCAAGGGTCCGGATGGAAGCAGAGGTTACCCCCAGAAGCAACTCCCTGTCCCGAACCGCCACCAGCACCACCCTTTCCTTTGTTCCCACCTGCAGAACATCCAGCATGCGCATCCGACCCGATACGCCCCGCCCACCTCCCATGCGGCGCATGAGGTACAAGGTCAAAAGCAAAAGGCCCAGAACAAGAATCAGAGCGCCTCCTCCTTTGAGTACCAGCATTCCCAAGTCCGGAGCCCCTGCTCCCAGGCCCTGTTCCATAATCTTCTCCTTACAATCCCATCAGGCCAGGGTCCGCACCCGCTCCATGGGGCTGATGATATCCGTCAGACGAACCCCGAATTTTTCATTCACCACCACCACTTCTCCACGGGCCACCAGCTTGCGGTTGATATAAATTTCAAGGGGTTCGCCCGCAAGCTTGTTCAGCTCCACAATGGAGCCCTGTCCCAGCTGAAGAAGGTCATTGACCAGCATCCGACTGCGGCCCAGCTCCACGGAAAGCTCAAGGGGAATATCCAGTATAAAAGCAAGATCCCTTTCCGCAATATCCACGGAAGCCTCTTCATTTTCAACGCCCTGATCCTCCGGCTTTCTCTCCGCCATCACACCCCCCAGACCTCTTCAGGTAAAAACAAAAGTAACCATTCAGCAGAGCCCTCCTGACTTTGACAGCTTTTTAAAATCACTGGAAAAAGCCAATGGGCAAGGTACCTTTTATTGCTTTCTTCCCTCACCCCTGGCCCTCCGGGAGAGGGGAAAATTTGTTGAATAGTTACAAACAAAGATCGGTTTTGTCTCTTTTTGTCGTTTACTGCAAAAGCGTGAGCTTCTCCGTAACACGGAAAGCCTGGAATCCACGCTGTACACCGGCAAAGCCCTTCATCTTGGCAATGCCTTCTATATAAGCCGTCAGAGGATGTTCCGCATCCTGGTCCAGGGGAATCACATCCCCCGGCTTCATGGTGATGAGCTGCTCCCCTGTGATTTCCGCCCGGCCCAATTCCACGGAAACCACCACATCCGACTCCACAATGATCTCCTTAAGACGCCGCTGCCAGGTGTAATCCACATCTTCCGTTTCCGCCTGAAAGCCTGATGCCAGCTTATGGCGCAGAGGCTCAATCATGGCATAGGGCTGACAGAGCACAAGCTTTCCTGCGGACTGCTCCAGCTCCACCTCAAAACGCGTCACAATGACAAGATCCGTGGGTAGAACAATGGTGGCAAACTGGGGGTTCACCTCACTGCGCACCAGGGTGGTCTGAATGGGCTCCACCGGCGCCCAGGAATTTTTCAGGTCTTCCAGGCAGGAAAGCACCACCTTGCGTATCATCACCTCTTCAATGGTGGTGAACTCCCGGCCTTCCACCTTGGCTTTACCCGTGCCCTTGCCACCAAAAAAGGTGTCTATGAGGTTGAAAACCAGCTGGCTTTCCAGAACCAGAAGGGCATGACCACGCAAAGGATCCATGCGGAACACATGGAGGCTGGTCGGTACGGGAAGGGAACGGCCGAATTCGGAAAACTTGAGAGTGTCGAGGGATTCAGAACTGATATCCACGTTGGTGTGCAGCAGCATGGAAAGGCTTGAGCGCACCTCCCGCGCAAAACGCTCATTGATTACCTCAAAGGTGGGCATGCGCCCACGGATCACCTTATCCTGACTGGAGAAATCATATTGGCCGATGCCCTCCGCATCCACGGGCGCATCCTTTTCCGCCTCCACCTTACCGGAACTTAAGCCTTCTAAAAGGCTGTCCACCTCTTCCTGGGTCAGGATTTCACTCATGGCCTGTCAGCGCTCCCCTTTTCATATGGGCCAAAGGATCATATAGTCCGTAATATACAGGGCCCTGACATGGGATGCCCCGCCAACACCGCTCACGATCGTTGTGAGATCATACTTCAGCCGCAGTTTTCCCGCCACACTTTCCCAGTCTTCCGCCTTTCCCTTTTCCACATGGCTGCGAATCGCCCGGGTAATGGCTTCCCGCTGACGAAGCAGCGCCACCATGGTGTCCGGTCCTTCGGCGGCAAGGATGGCAATCCCTAAGCGCAGAGGAAGCCGGATCTCCCCTTCCACACGCACAGGAATTTCCATTACCGGCAACTGCCAGAGCCCTGGAATGCGATCCGGACTTTCCGGCATGGCAATTTCCACCACAGGTTCGGGCTCCTTTTTTCCGGCAAAAAGAAAAAATGCAAGCATCGTGCCCACAACAAGAACGCCCACAAAAACCAAAAGGAGCAGAACCCAGCGGGGGGGCCGCTTCATTTTCAGACCCTGGCCCTCTTTCCGGCCGGAACCTGTCTTTTTTTTCGTTTCAGGCGTCTGATCTGTTTTTTTGGCCATGAAAACCGCCTTCCTTCATCCATGCCCTTTTCCCACGGGCAGGTCCACGCCTACCGCACATCCCCTTCTTCCAGAATCACAAACCCCACCCGCCGGTTCCAGGCCCGCTGCCGACTGTCTCCTTCCCCGTAAAGAAGGGGAAAGGCGCTGTCCACGGCAAGGCCCAGGTCATGGGCAGGCAGGCCTTGGGCGTGCACGAGGTAGTGCCGCACCGCCAACGCCCTTTCCAGAGCCAGAGCCCGTGCAGCCTCCCCTGCCATGCCGCCGTCCGGGTATCCCTGCACCAGCACCCGTCTTTTGAGGGGCCGGAGCACATCGGCCATGGCCCCGAGAAAAGGCCCTGCATCCGGCCTCAGCCGGAAACTTTCTGCGTCAAAAAGGCCATCGGATTCCAGATAGATGCGCACCCCTTCCCCATGGGTATCCAAGGACCAGGCCCCAGCAGGCAGATGCGCCATCTTCCGCCGCAGGTGCAGGCTCAGGGAACCTGCCAGACGGCCCTCATCCCGGTCTTCCACCATCTCATCCCGCACAAAAAAGGAAAAGGCCGCCCGCAGTCTTTCCGCATCCAGGGCGCTCATGGCAAAAAGAAGAACAAAAAAAGTGATCAGCAGTAAAAGAAGATCTGCAAAGGTATCCATCCAGCCCGTATCCGGGGACTTCTGCGGCCCCTTTGCCTTTCTTACCATGCCCCCTCCGAAAAAATCCGGAAGATGAAATCCCTGAACAACAGACTGCCTCCGGAATCCGATGCCGCACCTGGAAAAACCAGAACCACGCGATCGTTGCGCGCATCCCGTCCAAGGCCATAGGCAGATTCCGGCACAAGATCCCCGAAACCCCAGGCCGTCACGTCAGAACCGAGGGCTTCGGCCAGGGTCAGGGCCCGCAGCAGGGAAAGGCGCAACGCAGCCGCCTCATCCCGTGCGGCACTCCGCGCCAGATGCACCATCACACGCCCGCCTGGGCCAAAAGAGACCAGAAGAGGTTTCAGGCTTTCCACAAGCCGCCTGCCTTCTCCGGACAGGGTTGCAGCATTTTCCGGAAAAAGGCCTCCCAGGGGCAGACGGATCCACAGCGCCCCTCCCGCATCCACGGCCACAGCGCCTTCGGGGCCCCACCGTGAAACCAGGTCCGTCAATTCCATAACGCCCCTGTCATGAAAACGATGCCGCCACACGCCGGGGCTGGCTGCGCCCATTTCCGGTAAAGCGCCAAAACCTGTACGCACCGAATGCTGCACCCGGTCCCTGCGCTGGGGGTCGGGCTTTGAGAGGGTATTCAGAAAAACAAAAAAAGCCAGAAGAATGAGAAAGAGCGTCACCCAGAGTACCCGGTTAAAAAAAAGGACGCCCCTTTTCTTCATGCCTTTTTCCTTAAACCAGGTGGCCGCAGCCCATGGGCCCGCATGCGCCATTCCAGAACCCTGGGATTTTCTCCCCTGGCCAGGGAAATCACCCCATCCAGAACCATTTCCCGTTCCCGGGCTTCCTGGCGATCCAGGGCGCGGAGCTTACCCGCCAGGGGCAGAAAGACCAGGTTGGCCAAAAGGGCACCGTAAAAGGTGGTGAGAAGGGCCACGGCCATGCCTGGCCCGATGGCGTCCGGGTCATGGAGATTCTGGAGCATCTGAATCAGCCCAATGAGCGTACCCACCATACCCAGGGCTGGGGCATATCCCCCCATGGTGGCAAAAACTTCCGCTCCGGACTCATGGCGCTCTCCCGCAGACTCCAGATCCGTTTCCAGGATCTCCCGGATGAGATTGGCATCCAGGCCATCCACGGCCAGCTGCAGGCCCTTTTTCAAAAAAGGATCTTCCGTGTCTGCGGCAATGCGCTCAAGGCTTAAAATCCCCTCCTTACGGGCCTGGGTCGCCAGGGCCACCAGGGCGGCAATGCGCACTTCTCCCTGAAAGGGCGGGGGAAAAAGGGTTTTCAGTACAGACCGGAACAAAGGAAAGATATCCCTTGCAGGATAATGAATCAGGGTCGCTCCCAGTGTTCCACCCACCACGATGAGAAAGGCCTCAAAATTGAAAAAAAACAAGAGGCCGCCTCCCATGAAAACAGCAAGCCCCACAAGGCCAAAGGCCGAAACAATACCCAGAATCGTCGCAATATCCATGCATACACCCATGAAGGTTGCCGATGACCACGAAAAAAATCCACGGCCTCTGTTCTTCTCGCATACCGTAAAGACTGCTGTTTCTATACCACTGCCTTCCTCCCAAAAGCAATCCGGCCCTCTCCCTGATGAAAGGGGAAAGGGCCGGATTCTGAACCATGACCGTATACGAGACGCGAAAGATCAGCGCTTCATCTGAATCACGACTTCCAGCATGGTATCCACCGTGGAAACGGTTTTGGAGTTCGCCTGGAATCCCCTCTGGGTGGTGATCATCTTCACAAATTCATCTCCGATATCCACGTTGCTCATCTCAAGGGAGTTGGGAGAAAGCCTGCCCAAACCATTGGATCCCGGCCTTCCCGTGATGGCGGAACCGCTTTCCCGGGTTGCCCGGTAGAGGTTGCCCCCTTCCTTGTAAAGCCCCTGGTTGTTGAGGAACTTGGCAAGTGCCACCCGGTACAGGGGAATGGTCTGGCCGTTGGAGTAGACCCCGGTCAGCACCCCTTCGCCGGAAACTTCCACACCTTCGAGATCCCCTGCGCCATAGCCATCGGAGGTCTGATACGTGGTGGAGGAAGAGCGGGCATACTGGGTGGTGGTCAAAGACCCATTGATGAAATTCACACCATTAAAAACCGTGCCTATGTCAAAGGCGATCTTCTGCTTGGTGGTGGTGAACTTTCCATCGGAAGCCAGCTGACCGGCACTGCCCAGAAAATCCGCCGTGAACTCAAAGTAGCCGGCCTTGTTCATATCGCTGGTATTGAGACCTCTCCAGGATGTGCCGCCCTCGATATCAAAGGTAATGGTACTGTTTTCCACATTGGCTCCGGAACGCATGGATTCCGTGAAGCTGAACACAATGTCTTCCTTGTCATTTTCTCCGCCTGACCCGTCGAGATCGATGTACACCTTGTCCTTATCCCCACGAATCACGGCATTGGGATAATCCTTGGGCGTTGTTCTCGGATCAATGTCAAAGACAAAGGCATCCCCTGCTGCTGCGGCACCAAGACCCGCTCCGAAGTCCCAGGTCACATCCGGCCCCCCTGTTCCGTCAAAGTTGATGGCAAAGGAATCCGCACTGATGCTGGTGATCACCGCATTGGGATACTGCAAGGGCGGCGCAGGATCCACGTTAAAGGTCAGGGTGCTGCCCACACCCGTGGTGCTGAGGGCCGTATTGAAGGCAAAGGTTAAGTCTGCGGTTCCATCCCCGTTCATATCCACATGCACCGCACTGTTGCTGCTGGTGGGCAGAATGACAGGGGTGAGTCCTCCCGCATTGGTGATGGTCCAGCCATTCACACCGCCAGCGCCGGTGCCATCATAGTCCAGCACCAGATTCCCCACGGAGGCATTGGTCAGCACCAGAGGATTGTTCACCGTCATCACCGTATTGGTCCGGGTGATCTGGCCGGTTCCGCCCAGGAAGGTGGCGTTGCGGTCCGTGGGCATATTCCAGTCCCAGGCCGTACCGTTCCAGCGCACGTTCAGGTCCTCCACATACTGGGTCAGGGCAGCGGCATTGCTCACCGTGCGGGTGGTGGTGGCCGCACTGGCTCCATTCAGCCCCGTATAATCTTCGCCGGTCACGTTCTGCAGGCTGGGGTTACTCATGTACCAACGCTCCCTTTGGGCATCCCAGACAAGGCTGATGCCTTCAGCATCCCGGATCATCACACTGGGGTCGTTGATGGTAAGCGTGGTGTTGTCATTGCCTGTATCTCCGCTGTAGGTAAGGCCGGCAAGGTTCTGCACATGGATGCCCGTGGGGTCGTTGATGTCAAACTGCAGGGCGTCCGTGGCCACAGCCGTGGTATCGAGACGGATCACGATATCGGGCTCGGGAAAGGGATCCAGAGGATCGGGATCCAGTGCAATCTCAATGCGTTTTCCATCGGAATAGAGAATCTGGGCATTGGGATAATTGGCGGGCTTGTCCGCTGCGGAAATGATGCCGTCCGGAGGCGCGCCATAGGGATCATCCGGATTCAGCCCAAGGCCCGGGTTTAAGGGATCAATGTAATTGGGCCCCGCACTGTCCTTGAAATTCCAGACATTGCCGTCAAATTCAAAATTGAAATCAAAACCGTCCATGGCCATTTTTTCCGTGGAGTTGATCACAAAATGAATGCCATCATATTTGTTCACACCCTGGGAGCGCACATTCCCGATCCGACCCGTGAATTCCTCCATGGTCACATTGGCAATGGATCCGTCGGACTCGTTGAACAAAATGGTGCCCCGGGCGAGAAGCCCTTTGGCCTCTGTTCCCTGGACCCCCACCCGCTTATCTTCCGCAGGGTTCATCGTGATGATGTATTCCCACTCCGATCCGGATTTCTTATCATAATAAATGGTGATGTCGTGGGTGCTTCCCAGGGCGTCATAGGCCTTTACCGTGGTCTGGTACTGGTAGTTGTTGGGAGAAAGGGGAGGATCATCCGAAGCCTTCCAGGCATTGGCCAGCACCACGGACTGACTCAGGGCATCCGCGTCCAGGTTGGTAATGGCCGTCACCTTGGAAGTCTGCTTGGGCGGTGAGGTAAAAGACTGGAGAATGATGTTGGTCATAGCACCCAGATCATTGCCCGTATCCGGATCCAGCTTCCAGCCCTGCACAATATACCCTTCGGGGTTGATAAGCTTGCCGTCCTTGTCAAAGTTGAAGTTGCCGGCACGGGTATAGTATTCCTGGCTGCTGGAAGGGTGACGCACCACAAAAAAGCCGTTTCCGCCTATGGAAAGGTCCGTGGCATTGCCCGTGGATTCAAAGGAGCCCTGGAGAAAACGGTTATCCACACTTCCGATGGCCATACCGCGACCCATCTGAGAAGAACCGGACTGGGTGGCGACGGTCTGATTGAGAAGGTCTGCAAAGGTATAACGGCTTCCCTTGAAACCCACGGTATTCACGTTGGAAATGTTATCACCGATGACCTGCATGGCATTGCCCATGTTGGTGAGCCCGCTGGTTCCGGTGTAGAGTGAGCTGGTGAGGGACATAGGGCACCTCCGGATAAAAAAACGTTAAGGCAAAAAACTGCGCTTCAGCACCAATGCAATCTGCTTATCCCACACTCCGGACAGCACCCGAAGAAACCAGATATCCATCCATGTTCAGGTAGGGCGTTCCGTTTCTGTATACAAGGCCGGTCACCTCGCCTGAAACACGGGTATCCGCCACAGCGCCCTTGGTCAGCACGCGGTAGGAATACACGCCCGCTTCCACGGTGATTCCGAGGGAGTTCTTGCCATCCCAGGAAATGGCGTGGTTTTCTCCTGCGGACTTGGTTCCCTCGTACAGGGACTTCACAAGCTTTCCATCCTTGTCATAAATTTCCACCAGCACTTCATCCGCGCGATCCAGGGTGTAGCCCGGCGTATTCCCGAGAATCGTACCGTCAAAATCAATGACTGCGGTTTCCGCCAGCACATCCCTGCCAATGAACTCCATGGGACTCACCACAGGGCCTGTGCTGCCTTTTTCCCAGACCTTGATCAGGCTTTCCGGATCCACAAAGGTACCCTGCACCTGAAGATAGGCCTTGCCATTGGCGTACAGGATGCCGTCCACCGTACCTTCCACCGTAGTCTGCACCCGGCTGAGACCCCCAGGCCCCAGGGCAATGACATCAAAACGGTAGGAACCATCCGCCACCTGCTGGTCTGCGGAATTCCGGGCATCCCAGGAAATGGGGTAGGAACCCGCCTCCTGCTGCCCCAGGGAAAGACTTCTCACCAGTGTGCCGCTTTCATTGTAGATATTCACCGTAACCGCAGCGCCCTCCTCCAGGGTATAGAAACCACCCACGGCTTTACCGCTGGAAACCTCAATGGAATCGATTTCCGCCAGCACCTCTTTGCCCATATAGGCTTCAAGATCCTTGGAAGATCCCGTCTGAAGGGCCGCCAGAATGGATTCCAGGGCTTTATTCGTATTAAAGGTGGCCTCCAGCTGGGAAAACTGGGCCAGCTGGGCGGTAAAATCCGTTCCCTCCATGGGGTTCAGGGGATCCTGATGCTGGAGCTGGGTTACCAGCATGGTGAGAAAGGCTTCCCTGCCCAAGGGATCCTTTTTCTCATCCTCCTTGGACTTATAACTCGCCGCCACCTTTGCCAGCGCCGCATTGGTGCTTGTCGTTGTTACCATGGTTTCCACCCCTTTCCCCTCAGGCCACAAGATTCAGGCTTGAATTGCTGCGAATATCTGAGCGCACAACGGAAAGACCCTGTTTTTTTTCAGATTCTGTCACCCCGGACAGACGTCCTTCCTCCTTCTGCCTCGGTTTGCGGGCTTCCCGCTCCCGTTCCTTTTCCCGGAAAAGGGCGGTGTCAAAATCCGGCGCCACGCTGACTTCCATACGCTCCACCCGTATGCCCTGCTCCTGCATCTGCGCTTTCAGATCCGCGATCTGGGAGTTGAGCATTTCCTGGGTTCCTTTACGCTCCGCCAGAATGCGGATATTCACCCCTCCGGCAACACTTTCAATGCGCAGATGCAGACGCCCCAGGTTTTCAGGCTTCAGCTGAAAACTCACCTCATTCTGGCCCTCGCTTACGGCCTGGGCCATTTTACGCCCCACCTGATCCATCACATAGGCAGGCGGCGGAGGCGCTGGGGCAGAACGGCTGGCAATCCCTTCACTGCCCCGGCCGCTGTGAAGAGGCGTCGCGCCCACAACCTGGCGTTCTCCTTCGGTCTCCCTTTTTTCAGAGGCCAGAGAAAAGGCCGATTCCCTTCCCCGTGAATCCAAATGCCCCCCCTCTTTTCCGCCTTCACCGGAAAAATTTTCCGTCAAGCCGGAAAAGACCCTTTCATCCCCTTCCCTGTCCATGGAATACGTCTCTTCCCCCACAGGATTCTGCGAAGATAAAAAGGCTTTGGGATTTTCCCTTGCCATCTCAAAGGCATGGGAAGCAGGCTCAGCCCCTTTTCTTCCCGCATCCGAGGCCAGCATCAGAGCCTCCTCATCCGAAGGTGTTTCGGAACCCTCGGAAACAAGGGCTTTCATGATTGGGGTCTCATCCGCCCTTTCCTTTGCAAAAACCCGTTCCCGCTCCCAGGCAGCGCTCTTTTTTTCCCGTTTATCTTCCGGATTGTCCGCGCCCCGGACGCCCTTGCCCAGGCTGGCTTCTCTCGATTCCGTCACACCCACAGGGCTGGATCCAGGCTGGATCTCCCGCAGAAAGCCTGCACTCATCTCTTGCCCGGGCAGACGGAATTCAGGATTTTCCCTCCCCAGAACTTCTCCGAAGTTCCGCTCCTTCATGGCCGAAAGCACCGCTCGTTCCAGCATCCGGGCCGTATCATGGGAAAATCCCGTCTTCTCCCCCGCCTGATCCGCCCCCAGGCTCCGCAGTCCCTCCAGCAGATCATCCAGAACGCCGATGGCGTGATCCCGGCCTACGCCTCCTTCACCGGCCAGCACAGTCCCCTGGGTCAGATCCTCCCGCAGCAGGGCCCACTCCCGCCCCAGCCGCTCCAGGGAAAAGCCCTGACCTTCGGTCATGGCACGGTTCAGAAGGGCATGAATGCGCTCTTCCGGAATCCCCATATCCTTCAGCAGGGTAAATACAAAAGGAAAGGCCCCCATGGAAAGGAGGGCATTGCCTTCTTCCGTTTCCATCTCTGCATTTTCCGCCAGGCCCTGAAGCGTATCCAGAAGTTCTCCCAGAGAAAGCCTTTCCCCCTTTGCCGCATCCAAAGCCTCCAAAAGGGAATTTTTTGCCCCATCCTGCACGCCGCTGCCCTGAATCATCTGACGCAGCACATCAAGGACCGAAGCTTCCGCAGGCATATCCTGGCGCCCCATGGCGGAAAAGGCCCGCCACTGCGCCCGCATCCTTTCAAGAACATGCTCCAGAGACAGGATCGGGTCTTCCTTCTGCTGCCATGCGCCTGCCTTTGTGCTTACAGCGCCTGCCCGGCCCATGGCCCGGTCCAGAAATCCCCCAAAGGTTCCGGAAGCCTCCCCCGCAGCCTTGCGGGTTCCGGAGGCCTTTGCCGTTTCCACAGGCATCATGGGCATGGCTGACAGCATCATGGGGATATCCTTTCATTCAGAGGGCAAAAACGGAACACAGGCTCTGTTCTGATCCCATACAACACACCTGCTCGGGTGTATTAGCAAGCCACATGCCAGGGTTCACCAAAAAGAAAAATCATAAAAAAGCTTATTTTTCAATAACATATAAAAAGGTGTCCTGCCCATACCCAGGCCTGCGCATACGGGAATTTTTTTCCACAGGGAAAAACTTTCCCCCAAAGCCCGGTAAAAAGTCCTTCCTGAATATTCCCCATCTTTGCACCTTCCCAGGCCCCAGAACGACACCCCAAAGCCCGGTAAAAAGTCCTTCCTGAATATTCCCCATCTTTGCACCTTCCCAGGCCCCAGAACGACACCCCAAAGCCCCAGCCAGAAAACCTCTCCAATGCATGATTCATGGCACAAATCATGCATTGTTTTGTGCCAGACAGAACCCTGCGCCTGAAACCAGGCAGGGCATGCCGATTTTTTCGTACCAACCGTTTTATCCATCTCACTTAAAGGAGAGGCGGACCATGACATCTTATCTTTCCTTTCATACCCAGGGACGGTGGCTTCTCGCGCTCCTTTTCCTTGCAGCCCTTTTCACCGCAGGCTGCGGCATAACCCGGCATCAGGTGGTCAAACACCAGGAACCCCGGACGAGTCGCCACAACTTCATCCCCGGCCTTGAGCCCGAAGAAGCCGCCAACAGCATTCAGGTGGCGGTTCTGGGAAAGGGACTTGCACCGGAAACAGGATCTCCCCAGCAGCGCAGGCTTATGGCCGAGCGGGCAGCGGTTATTGACGGCTACCGTCAACTTTCCGAACGCCTGGCCGGAACCATTATTCAGGTTTACAGCGAGGTGGGGAAAAGCACCGTGAACCGGGATCTTGTGATCAGCGAGACCAACGCCTATCTCCGGGGCGCAAGAAACTATGAGCTGAGCTATGAGGATGGAGTGGCCACCACCCGCGTGGTGGTCTTCATCAGCCCCAGAGAACTGAAATTCTACCACGGGTCCGAACTCTCGAGACTGCTCATGGGCGCTCTGGCGGGGGCATCCTTAGGCGCTGTGGCGGGTGGAGCTGCGGGAGTCCTTACCAACTCCACGGATGCGGTCATCTATCAGACCATGGGCACGGCAGCCGCAGCAGGGGCTGCGGGTGGAGCCCTTTTGTCCACCCAGTAGTGGATTCCTTTAAACCCAAAAAAAAGCCCCCCAAGGAAAGCTTTTTTCCCCTTAAAGAGCAGGCAGAAGGAAAATCCCATGCGCGCTGCCACCATGATTTTCACAGGCATCACAGCCCTTGCAGCAGGGGCCATGGTCTATGTTCTGGATCGGCCCGTGGGAATTTTCTCTTTCTTTGAAAAAGGATATGCGGGTGTTACCTTCGGCCCTGCGGGGGACTGGCTGCCCGACGCCCTTCATCCCTTTGCCATGGCCCTGATCTGTGCGGGTACCGCAGGGGGGAAGCCGAAAAGCCTTCGCTTCTGGGCTGTTTTCTGGGGATGTGTGGGGCTTTGGATGGAGGCGGGGCAATACTACGGTGAAAGGGCTGCAAGCCTTCTGCCCCCGGCCTTTCACAGCATGCCTTTTTTACACAGAATCGGAGACTACTTCATCCACGGAACCTTTGATCCCATGGATGTGATGGGCATTGTACTGGGAAGTGCTGCGGCCTTTTCCCTTTCTTTTTATAAAACGCCTTTAAAAATGCCGCAGAAAACCAGAATTTCCGCTTTTATGGCCCCATACGGACAATCCCTGAAAAGGTGAGGCGATCATGCAGACCATCAAAGAACCTTTCCGCTCCTTTCTTCTTCTCTTCCTTGTCGCCTTAGGCTTTTTCCTCATTGTGGCCACAGGGGATTCCAGTAACAAATCCGCTCCCGGAACGCCCCCTCAGATCCGTATTCTCAGCCCCGAGAACGGCGCGGCCTTTGACCGGAACAACACCATCAGCTTTGTATCCCAGATCACCGGTTCGGCGGACAGCCTGCAGTGGTCCTCCACGCGGGATGGGGTTCTCGGCACCCAAAGCACATTCACCCGGAACAACCTCAGCGCAGGCAGTCACACCATCACCCTGGTGGCGGGCAATGTCCATGGGGCCAACAGTGCCAGCGTGGATATCACCGTGGCAGAGACCACCCCACCTTCCACGGATCCTCCCCAGATCACCCTTGTCAGCCCGGAAACGGACGCAGTTTTTGAAAAAAAAGACCTTGTCACCTTTGTAGCCCAGGTTACGGACGTCAATGAGGGCATTCTCTCAGGCACGGCCCTGAAATGGTATTCTTCCAGGGAAGACTACCTGGGATTCGGCACAACCCTTCACGTCAATTTCGTTCAGACCGGAACACACACCATCACCCTGGTGGCCAAAAACAATCTTGGCGTCACCAACAGCGCCAGTATCAGAATCGCCATCAACCCCGAAGGCAACACGCCTCCGGATATCACCATTGTGCAGCCCATGGACGGCGCAAAATTCCGCACAGGTGAACTCGTGACCTTTCACGGAGAAGCCACGGACAAGGAAGAAGGCACGCTTACGGGAAATAAGCTGACCTGGACCTCCAGCAAGGATAAACAGATCGGCACAGGCAACAGCTTTTCCAGAGATGACCTTTCCAAGGGAACCCACACCATCACACTTGAAGCAAAAGATTCCCATGGTATCCCAGGCGTCCCCGCCCAGATCACCATCCATGTTGACAATACCCCGCCTGTGGCTCGCATTGACCATCCCGCCACAGGGTACACGGCCACAGTCAATACGCCGGTTCTTTTCATCGGCAGCGCCCATGACGAGGAAGACGGCCTGCTTCCCGACGAAAAGCTCCAGTGGGTTTCCAGCAGAGACGGCAACCTCGGATACGGCGCCACCTTTACCAAAAACAACCTCAGTGTCGGCGCCCACACCATCACCCTCATCGCCACGGACAAGGACGGGGGCAGGGATATCCAGTCCATCACCCTCACCATCACACCTTAGGAGCATACCATGGGCCGCCTTTTTACCTTCTTTCTCTTTCTGGCTCTGGCCTTTGCTGGAACCATCGCCCTGGCCTCTCCGCCTGCGGTGAGCATTGATCTGCCTGCAAACGCCACCACCGTGGCCGTGGGAGATTATGTCACCTTCGCAGGAAGCGCCACCCCCGCACCCGGCCGGACCATTACCGAATACACCTGGACCTCCAGCAAGGATGGCGTCCTCTCCCAGCAGGCCACCTTTGGCCTCAGCACACTCAGTACGGGCCTGCACACCATCACCCTCATTGTCCAGGATGATGCGGGGTTTACCGGCAACACCGCCATCCAGCTGACGGTCCGCAACGAAGCCCCCATCGTAACCATCCTCACCCCCGCATCCGGAGATGCTTTCAACTACGGGCAGCACATTCTTTTCCGCGGTCAGGCCACGGATCCCGAGGAAGGACGACTGACAGGCGACAAACTGGTATGGACATCCACCCTTAACGGCGAGCTGGGTCGGGGTGAACAACTTTCCCTCAACACCCTCTTTCCCGGAGACCACACCATCACCCTCACGGCAACGGACAGCCATGGCCTTTCCAACATCGCCTCCCTGGGCATCACCATCCGCAATGAACCGCCCACAGCCATCATCGTGCGGCCCCAGGATGGCGATTCCTTCACCACCAACCAGCACATTCGCTTTGAAGGACGGGGAGAAGACCCTGAGGATGGCGTCATCACCAACGACACCCTGCGCTGGGTTTCTGACCGCAACGGCTTTCTGGGCAACGGCCCCACCCTGGACGTGAATACCCTCCTCCCCGGCCCTCACCAGATTTCCCTCACCGTAACGGATAAAAACGGCCTTACCAGCCCTGCGGTTCTCATTCGCATCACCCTGACCAATTCGGCCCCAAAGGCCACCATCCTGTCTCCGCCGGACAACAGCATCTTCCTTGAGGGCGAAACCATCACCCTCAGCGGCACAGGCATTGATCCTGAAGACGGCGTTCTCACAGGAAGCAGCCTGACCTGGACTTCCGACAGGGACGGGATTCTGGGAACGGGATCGGAGCTGAGAAATCTCGCCTTAAGCTCAGGCCAGCATACCATCACCCTCATGGTCAGGGATAAGGATGGGGAAACGGACAGCACTTTCATCCGCCTTGTGGCAGGCAACCATCCGCCTGTGGCCGAAATTCTGAGCCCAAAGGACGGCACGCACTTCATGACCCATGAAATGATTGAGTTTCAGGGAAAGGCCACGGACAAGGAAGATGGCCTTCTCTCGGGCAATGCCCTGGTCTGGGTCTCCACCCGGGACGGAGAAATCGGCAGGGGCGCGCTCTTTTCAAAAAACACCCTCAGCCCCGGTCGCCATGATATCCGCCTGACGGCCACAGACAGCAAAGGCGCAAGCCATACGGTTCAGATTTCCATCACCTGCGGCAACACGGCTCCGGAAACGCCCGTCATTCATCGCCCCCTGGACGGAGAGACCTTTCACAGGGGAACGGAAATCACCTTCCACGGCAGCGCAACGGACGCCGAAGACGGTGACCTCACCGGCAAGGCCCTTTCCTGGGAAAGCAACAATGCGGGCAAGCTGACTCCGCTTGGGACAGGCAACGCCTTTTCCCTGCAAAACCTTGCCAGCGGCGAACACCGCATCACCCTCACAGCAAAGGACAGCGCCGGAGCTTCCAGCCAGAGCAGCGTCACCATCACGGTCAGTGCAATGGCTTTCGATTCACCCTATCCCCAGCTTTCCACAGGCGCTTCAACCCCTGTCCTCCTCCAAGGCGGCACGGGCCCCTACAGGGTATCCAATCGTTACCCCCAGTTCCTTGCCTTCACCATCACTGCCGAGACCCTGAATTCCCTTTCTTTACGTCTCACAGGTCTTCTTTCCGGCAAAACGGAACTCACCATCACAGACAGCGCCAGCAACGCCATCACCCTGCCCGTTCTCATCCATGCACCGGATTCCCCGCCGCCCACAGCCAAGGCCAGAGCCCTACCCGCCAATGCCTTTTCCGGCGAACGGGTCCGGCTTTCCGCCGACAGATTCGATAATATCAAAGAATACACCTGGACCCAGACTCAAGGACCGCCGGTCTATCTTTTCCCCGAAGAAGGCCCGGACACCCATTTTCTTGCTCCCCGGGTATCCATGAATACCCGGCTGGGCTTCCGTCTGCGGGTTAAAAACACTCAGGATGTGGAAAACCATTATCTCATGGGCGTCACCATCAGCCCCAGCGGCGTTTCCATGGAAGGCCTCCCCGAAGATGCCCTTCCCATCAAAACCTTCAACGGCTCCCCTGTGGCCATTAAGCAAAGCCCAGGGCTCATGACCTTCTCCGCTGTGGATCCCGCCACCATCGGCGACCCTGTGGGCCGACCGGCCCTGCTTCCCTATGGTCTTTTGGATATGGCCATGGAAGTTGACCAGGGAGAAACGGCCCGCTTCATCCTCTACCTTCCCCAGGCCGCACCCCAGGGCAGTGTATGGATGAAATACCACCCCCAGCAGGGCTGGGTGGATTTTGACCGCAATACTCTCTCCAGAGGTTTCGGGGATGGGGCGGTATTCAATGCCGCAAGGGACCAGGTGTTTCTTTATGTGACAGACAACGGGCCCTGGGATACGGATCCCAGGGCAGGAGTGGTGCGGGATCCTTCGGGGCTTGCCCTTCCTGTCCCCTCTGTTCCCATACCGGACAGTGAAAACGGATCACCCGAAGACCCCGGCAATCCTCCGGCCACAGAAAAGCCCGTACCCACGCCCCAGTCCGGAGGCGGGTCGGGCTGTTTCATCCGTTCCCTGCTCTAAAGTGCGTCAGAACACTATCCATGCCCCCCGAGGTAGGCCGAATGCACCTCGGGATTGGCGAGAAGGTTTTGGGCCGTATCCGCCAGCACCACCCGGCCCACCTCCATGACATAGCCCCTGTGCGCAAGACGCAGGGCTGCTCTGGCATTCTGCTCCACCAGCACCACGGTGACCCCGCTTTCGTTGATCTGGCGGATGGTTTCAAAGATGGCCTTGATGATGAGGGGGGCAAGGCCCAGGGAGGGTTCATCCAGAAGAAGCAGACGGGGATGGGCCATGAGGGCCCGGCCGATGGCCAGCATCTGCTGCTCACCGCCGGAAAGGGTTCCGGCCAGCTGTTTGCGTCTTTCCTTTAAAATGGGAAAAAGGGTGAAAATCCACTCCTTTGTTTCCCCATCCCTCTCCTTGTCCTTGCTGGTGAAGGCCCCAAGACGTAAGTTTTCTTCCACGGTGAGGGTACCGAACACCCGGCGGCCTTCGGGTACCTGGGCGATCCCCATTTCCACGATGCGGTGGGCAGGAAGGGTGTGCAGGGGCTTACCTTCAAAGAGAATCCCGCCGGATGCGGGTTTCACAAGCCCGCTGATGGCCATGAGGGTGGTGGATTTCCCCGCACCGTTGGCCCCTAAGATACTGACGATCTCCCCTTCGGAAACCTTCATGTCAATGCCGTGCAGGGCCTCCACATTGCCGTATTTCACCACAAGATTTTCAAGGCTCAGCATGGACTTTCTCCGTCTCCGTTCCGGATTTCCTCACATTCCTCTTCCTCAACGCCGAGATAGGCCTCAATCACCCTGGGATTGTTTTTTACCTCCTCAGGGCCGCCTTCGGCGATTTTTGTGCCGTACTCAATGACCACAAGCTTTTCACAGGCCCGCATCACAAGGCCCATGTCATGCTCAATGAGGAGTACGGTGATGCCCATTTTCCCGATTTCCCGGATCAGGGTGAGCAGCTCCGCCGTTTCCTGATCGTTCATGCCCCCTGCGGGTTCATCGAGAATAAGAAGCTCAGGACCGCTGGCGAGTGCCCGGGCAATCTCCAAAAGCCGCTGCTTGCCATAGGAAAGGTTTGAGGCCAAAAGCCCCGCCTGTTCCCAGAGTCCCACAAACTCCAGCATCTTCCGGGCCGTTTCCAGGGCCTGTTTTTCCTCCCTCTTCTGTCCGGGTGTCCGAAGCATGGAGGCGAAAATGCCGGACTTCATGCGGCAGTGACAGCCCGCCAGCACATTCTCCACCACGGGCATGTTCTGGAAAAGGCGGATGCTCTGAAAGGTGCGGGCAATGCCCATCTCGACAATCTTATGGGGTTTTTTACCCCTGATGGAAACCCCGTTAAAACGGATATCCCCGGAATCCGGGGTATAGTTGCCCGTAATGAGGTTGAACACCGTGGTTTTCCCCGCTCCGTTGGGACCGATGAGCCCCACCACGGAACCTGCTTCCACGGAAAAACTCACCCGGTTCACCGCCGTGAGGCCGCCGAAGGTTTTCACCACCTTCTCAAGGCTCAGAAGACTCATGCAAGGCCTCCCCGCTTCCGGACCACACCGGCGTACTTACGCACAAGGGGCGGCAGCAGCCCCTTGTTGCGGAAAATCATCATGAGTACCATGGCCGCACCGAAAAAAAGCATACGGGCATCGGCAAAGTTCCTGAAGATCTCCGGAAGCCCCACCAGCAGAAACGCCCCCAGAATAACACCGGGGATGCTGCCCGCCCCCCCGAGAATCACGATGGCAAAAACCAGAACCGATTCCCAGAAGTTAAAGGAGCCCGGCGAGATGGTGCTCATCTTGGCGGCAAAAAGGGTGCCTGCCATGCCCGCCCATACGGCACCGATGACAAAGGCCGCAAGCTTGTAATAGGCCGTGGGAATGCCTGAGCCTTCGGCTGCGGTGTCGTCTTCCTTGATGTAGTTGAGGGCGCGCCCGAACCGGGACTGCTCCAGGCGGTAGAAAAACCAGATGGTGAGCAGGAGGAAACCGCCGATGAGATAGTAAAACTGCCAGGGCCTGCGGATGCGGATATCAAAAAACTCGGGCCTTGGAATGCCAAAAATCCCGTTGGAACCGCCGGTTAAGCCAAAAACATCATTTTCCAGGGCAATGCGCACAATCTCGCCCACACCAATGGTGACAATGGCGAGATAATCCCCCCGCAGGTGGATGATGGGACGGGCCACGATGAGGGCAAAAAGCCCTGCCGCAAGACCTGAAAGGGGCATGGCCCAGAGGATGGGGACATTGTAGCGGGTGGCGAGAATGGCCGCTGTGTAGGCTCCCACCGCGTAATAGGCCGCATGCCCGAGGTTGAAAAGACCCGTGTGCCCCACAATCCAGTTGAGACTCAAACCCAAAATGGCATAGAGCCAGATGTCGTTTAAAACCCCAATCCAGTAGGGGTTGTCAAACAGCACGGGAAAGCAGGCAAAAAAGGCCAGAAGAATACTTAAGATCACATGTTTCTGATTCATAGCTTGTCCGCCACACGTTCTCCCAGAATGCCCCGGGGACGCACCAGAAGAATGAGGATGAGCACGGCAAAGGCGATGGCGTCCTTCCATGCGGTGGAGATATAGGCCGCTCCCATGGCTTCCAAAACACCAAGGAGAAGCCCACCCAGCATGGCACCTGGAATGTTGCCGATGCCGCCGATGATGGCTGCGGTAAAGGCCTTGAGGCCAAAGACCCAGCCCATGGTGAAGTTGATCTGACCGTAATAGATGCCCACCATGACCCCTGCGGCAGCGCCCAAGGCCGGGCCGATGAGAAAGACGATCTGGATCACCCGGTCCACATTGATGCCCATAAGCCGGGCCGCATCCTGATCAATGGCCGCCGCCCGTATGGCCGTACCCATGCGGGTTTTCTGCACGAAAAAGAAAAGCCCTGCCATCATGAGAATGGAAACGAGAAAGAGCAGGATGCGCAGAAGGGGAATGTCAACGCCTAAGATGGAAATGGGCATGTTGGGCAGGATGCCATGGGGATAGACCTGAAAACGCGCCCCGTACACCAGCATGATGGCATTCTGGAGAAAAATGGACGCTCCCAGGGCGGAAACAATGGCCGAAAGCCTCGGAGAAGAGCGCAGGGGCCGGTAGGCCGCCCGTTCCAGCAGAACCCCCACCAGGGCCACAAGGCCCATGACGAGAAGGATCAGCACCAAAACCCCCAGAAAAGGCCCCAGAAGCTCCGTAAAGGCAAAGACCCCCAGAAAGGTCAGCCCCAGGTAGGCGCCCATGGTGAAAAGCTCGCCATGGGCAAAGTTCATGAGCTTCATCACCCCGTACACCATGGTGTACCCCAGGGCCACCAGGGCATAAATGCCGCCCACGGCCAGACCGTTAAACAACTGCTGCAAGAAAAAATCCATGGTTCTCTTCCCGGAAAAAAACATTCTGAAAAACGCGGGAGGACCTTACCGCAGACAAAGGACGAACACCGTATGAAACGGACATGCAAGAGCCGCCTCCCTTGGCAGAAAGCGGCCCGGCATACCTCATAAGACACCCGTCCGACGACCCTTTTCCTTATCAGGGCATCAGAACAAAGGCTCCTTCACTGCTGACCTGATAGACCCGGTACACGTCACCGATGCGGTCGCCTGCGCTGTTAAAGGAAATGGTTCCCGTAAGGGCGGGCATATCCTTAAGCTTTGTGTGCATGTAGGCCGCCACATCCTTGGTTTTGGTGGAACCGGAACCTTCAATGGATTTCACGATGGTGGTGAAGGCATCCCCTGCCAGAACGGCCCAGATGGAGCCCGGCAGTTTGCCGTACTTTTTCTGGAAAGCATCCAGGAAAGCTTTGGCTTCTGGCGTGGGCAGATCCTGGGGAACCGGAGGGCTTAAGAAGTAAAACCCTGCTGCCGCCTGCTTACCTGCAATGTCCACCAGGTCGGGATTGTTGGTGGCATCCCCGCCCATCATGGGAACATCCCAGCCCATTTCCATTTTCTGGCGAAGGAGAAGCCCGGCTTCGGGATAATAGCCTGTGAAGAGGATCACATCGGGGCTGGCGGCCCGCATACGGGTGAGGATGGTGTTGAAGTCCCGCTCGCCGGGGGTCAGGGCGTCAAAAAAGACAATCTTGGCTTCTGTCAGTTCACCGATGAATTTTCTCGCATCATCGGCAAGGCCCTTGGCGTAGGAGGTATTGTCATGGAGTACGGCAATTTTGGAAAAGCCCATGCTCTTCAGGGCCTTGGCCGCCACGGTGGCCTGCTCATCGTTTTTGGGGCAGGTGCGGAAAAAATAGGGCAGGCCCTTTTCCGTCAGACGGTTGGAAGTGGCGCCATTGGCCACCTGGATGATTTCAAAATCATCATAGATGTTCTGGGCGGCTTCGGCCACGGAAGAGCCATAGGTACCGATGACCGCCACCACCTTGCGGGTGGCAAGCTTCTGGGCCGCCAGGGCCGCAGCACGGGGGTCACCTGCATCATCCTCCACCACGATCTCTACTTTCTTACCGAGAACGCCGCCCTTGGCATTCACCTCGTCGGCCATGAGGGTGACAATGTCCCGCATGTCCTGTCCTTCACTGGCCCAGGAACCGGTCATGGGGGCCATGAGACCAATGCGGATGGTCTGGGCAAAGGCCGGAACCGTCAATAAGGACAAACCTGCCAAGAGACACAGAATTTTTTTCATGTCTTCCTCCCTGCTGCGTTAAGGATATCCAGAAAATCAATGGATACAGTGAATTTTTTCCTTTAGCAGAGGGGTGCAAGCCCTGTCAATTGCTTTGTTTGCAAGATGTTTGCAAGTATCCCTTTGATTTTCATGCCCTTTTGCTGCGCTGCACCCTCAAGGGGGAGGGCCCTGACAAAAAATCAGGGCCTGAAAAAGGCGTCCTTCCAGGAAGGACGCCTTTCGTATCAGTAGCGGTAATGTTCCGGCTTGAAGGGACCTTCCGGGGAAATTCCCAGGTAAGCCGACTGCTCCGGCGTCAGCCGCGTGAGCCGTACACCCAGACGGCCGAGATGCAGGCGCGCCACTTCCTCATCCAGGGTTTTGGGCAGGGTATAAACCTGTTTTTCATGGGGCTGGGTGGCCAGAGCAATCTGGGCCAGGGTCTGGTTGGTAAAGGAGTTGCTCATGACAAAGCTCGGGTGCCCCGTGGCGCAGCCAAGATTCACAAGCCTGCCTTCGGCCAGCACGATGATGGAACGTCCGGACTTCAAAGTCCATTTGTCCACCTGGGGCTTGATGTTGAGCTTTCTGCATTCCGGCGTGTTTTCGAGGTAGGCCATGTCGATCTCATTGTCAAAATGGCCGATGTTGCAGACAATGGCCTCGTTTTTCATGGCTTCCATATGGCTGGCCGTAATGACATGGTAGTTGCCCGTGGCGGTGACAAAAATATCCCCCAGAGGGGCGGCCTCTTCCATGGTCAGCACTTCAAAGCCCTCCATGGCCGCCTGCAGGGCGCAGATGGGATCAATCTCCGTCACCATCACCCGGGCTCCGAAACCCTTCATGGAACGGGCGCAGCCCTTGCCCACATCCCCGTATCCGCAGACCACCACCACCTTGCCTGCGATCATCACATCCGTGGCCCGCTTGATGCCGTCCGCCAGAGATTCCTGGCAGCCGTAAAGGTTGTCAAACTTGCTCTTGGTCACGGAATCGTTCACGTTGATGGCGGGAAAGAGCAGCTCCCCTTTTTTCTGAAGCTGATAAAGACGGCCCACGCCCGTGGTGGTTTCTTCGGATACGCCCCGGATCTTTGCCGCCATGCGGGTCCACTGGCCAGGATCCCTTTCATAGGCGAGCCGCAGGCGGTCGAAAAGGCATTTTTCTTCAAGAGAGCCCGGTGTCCGGTTGAGAAGGGAAGGATCCTTTTCCACACGCACGCCCTCATGGATGAGCAGGGTGGCGTCTCCGCCGTCATCCACAATGAGGTCCGGGCCGGAGCCGTCGGGCCAGAGGAGGGCCATCTCCGTACACCACCAGTATTCCTCCAGGGTTTCACCCTTCCAGGCAAAAACCGCTGCAGAATCTGCCGCAGCAATGGCTGCCGCCGCATGATCCTGGGTGGAAAAGATGTTGCAGGAAGCCCAGCGGATATCCGCGCCTAAGGTTTTTAAGGTTTCAATGAGCATGGCCGTCTGGATGGTCATGTGCAGAGAGCCTGTGACCTTGAGACCTGCCAGGGGCTTTTCCTTTCCGTATTTTTCACGGGCCGCCATGAGGCCGGGCATCTCGTTTTCCGCAAGCTGCATTTCCTTACGGCCAAAATCCGCCAACGCCATATCCGCAACCTTGTAGCCAAGGCTCAAATCCAGGGCTGGAATTGTCATGGGAATTCTCCTTCTTTTTTATGGTTGAATCCTTCAGATACAAAAAATTTTCTTAAGCCGAGCCCCAAGACCCCCCTTTAAGCCTCCATGCGCACACAGCGATAGAGGTTCAGGTTGAGATTCAGATCCTCGGCCGAAGGCAGAGCAAAGGTTTCCACAGAATCCAGCTGAAAACCCGCAGCATCCAGAAAGCGGGCAATGGTCTCTTTGGGAAAACCCAGCCAGCGGTCTCCGAAACGCTCCCGCAGGTACTCGTTTTCGTGTTTATCAAAATCTGCAATGAGCAGAAGCCCGCCAGGGCGGAGAATGCGAGCCGCATCCCGGATGCCGCCTTCGGGGTCGGGCAGATGGTGGAGGGCCAGGGAAATCACCGCCAGGTCCGCCACATGATCCGCCACGGGCAGATGCTCAATGGCCCCCAGGCGCAGATCTGCGTTAAGCCCTTCCTTTTCACAGCGTCTTTTGGCTTCGGCCAGCATTTCCGTGGAATAATCCACGCCAATGACCTTACCCGCCTGACGGGCCAGTCCCCGGAGCAGCTCCCCTGTGCCGCAGCCGAGATCCACAGCCAGATCCGGTCTTCCAGCGGCAGCCAGCAGGGTTCCATTCAGATCAAAGCCCCCCAGAATTTCCCGGCGCAGACAATCCCAGTCCGTGGCAATGGCGTCAAAAAAGCGGGAGGTGCTTTTACGCCGGGCTTCCAGCACTTCCGCCGCACGTCTGCGGTCTGCGGCAAGTTCCGCCTCCTTTTCCAGCCACTCCCGCACCGAAGCCACAAAGCGCTTTCCGCCGCCCTCCGCGGGTACTCCGTAGAAGGCCCAGACCCCGTCCCTGCGGCAGGACAAAAGGCCCGCATCGGTCATGATTTTGAGGTGCCGGGAAATGCGGGACTGCCCCATGCCCATGACAGCCACAATCTCATTGACACTGAGTTCATGACGGTCCAGGATGTGGAGGAGGCGGATTCGGGTGGGATCGGACAAAGCCTTGCAGAATATTAAAATATCCATATTCCTTGATATATCCTCCAAACAAACCGGAAGGTCAAGCTTTTTATGGCCCCGGCTCCATGCATTGCACAAAGCTGCGGCCGCAACAAGCGCCTTTACGCTTGCAGCACACCCCCCTGCAAGGTAAAGTATTCAAAAATAACCTGCCCCTGCCCTGTCCTTACCCTTCTACCCCATGTCACCCAGGAGCACCCATGACAGACCTTAAGGTTCTTGCCGAACAGCTCGGACTGGATATGGCGGACTTCATCGAGCTGACCCAGCTTTTTGTGGACACCACACAAAAAGACATCGATCGGATGGAAAAATCCCTTCAGGACAACGATGCCCCCCTCACCCAGGAGGTTGTCCACGCCATCAAGGGGGCTGCGGGCAATCTCGGGTTCACGGCCATCTACACCATGACCCTGGTTGCGGAAAAAAAAGCAGCGGCTGGGGATCTCGCAAGTCTCCGCTCCCTTCCAACGGCCCTGAAAAGGGAGTTGGAGGCCCTCCGCCATGCCCTCTGATACGGAGCCTCTTATGCCAGATCTGCAGGATGTGCAAGCCACAGAGCCCAAAGGCCTCACCCTCCTTGTGGTGGACGACAGCCCCATCAATGTCCGGCTGCTGGCAACGGCCCTTTCCAAGGAAGGCTATGAGGTTCTCACTGCGGAAAACGGTCCCCTGGCCCGGGAGCTGGCCCTGAAGCACAGACCGAATCTCATCCTCCTTGACATCATGATGCCAGGGGAAGACGGCTTCACTGTGATCCGCTTTCTCAAAAAGCACACGGCCACCGCCTCCATCCCTGTCATCTTTCTCACAGGCGTCAGCGAGATCGAATCCAAGATCGAGGGCTTTGACTTAGGTGCTGTGGATTATGTCATCAAACCCTTCCATCCCATGGAAGTGCTGGCCAGGGTGCGGCTGCACCTTAAGCTTTCCATTGCCACCAACTCCCTCATTGCCAGTCAGGCCCAGAAGCTCCGGCAGATCCGCAAAGCCCAGACCTCCCTTCTCGTCACACCGGAAACCCTGCCCGAAGCCCGATTCGGAACCTTCTACGAATCCCTGCAGGAAGCGGGGGGGGATTTTTATGACGTGATTTCCATATGTAAGGACATCCATGGGTATTTTGTGGCGGATTTTTCCGGCCACGACATCAGCACAGGCTACCTCACCTCCGCCATCAAGGCCCTGCTGAAGCAGAACTGCACCCCCATCTACCAGCCCGGGGAAAGCATGAAGCTCATCAATGACGTTCTTGTGGAAATCCTTCCTGAAGGCAAATACCTCACCGCCGCCTATGCCCATCTCAACCGCAAGACCCTGAAACTCACCCTGGTCAATGCAGGACATCCTCCGGCGGTCTATGTTCCCGTTGATGGCCCTGCACGGCTCATCCGCATGGACGGCGACATTCTGGGCATCTTCCGGGATGTGATCTTTGAAGCCCGGACCCTTTCCGTAAAGCCCGGAGATCGCATTTACCTCTATTCCGACGGTCTTGTGGAAAGCGGGCTGGACCGCTCCGTGTGGCCTCAGGCCGCAGAACGCATGATCAGCGCCTGTGAGGCGGTCCGCCGCCAACCCATCCAGGCGGCTCCCCTGCGGATCCGGAACATCCTGCTCCCGCCGGAAGTCCCTGTTGAAGATGATATTGTGATTCTCAGCATCGAAATCTGATGACCGGAGCATCCAGAAGGAAACCTGAAATCGCTTTTCCCTTATCCTGATGGAGTCTTACGCCATGAGCCAAAGCCCTTTTGTCGTAGAAAGCACCACAGGTGGCATCATCATCCGCATGGCTTCCAACATGGAAAACATTGACCGGGCCAGCAGCGAAACCCAGGCCTTTCTCCGCAGCCATGGGCTGGGATCCTTAAGTTTTGCCATCTGCCTTGGCATGCGCGAAGCCCTGACCAATGCCGTACGCCACGGCAATGCCGGACGTCCCCAGGCCACGGTCACCTACACCATCCATCTCACCCAAACCCGCATCACCCTGGAAATAATAGATGAAGGCCCGGGATTCAACTGGCGCACCGCCAGAAAACGACGCAGCAACGCTGAAAACGGCCGGGGTATCCATATCATGAAAAGCTATTTCAATACCTTTTATTACAATGACAAGGGTAACCACCTCACCCTGGAAAAGGACCTGCCCCCACCTCCCTGACCCCATACCCTGGAAGCCCCACTTTTCCCCCTTTCCCCGGTTTAAGCCTTTTTCCTTGCACAGCGTCCTGAAATTGCCTAAAAATCCCCCCATGGGACATGTTTTCGACCAAAAAGACACCGAAGCGTACGTGAAATGGCGACAGCGCTGCACCCTGACCCCCGCAGCCGCCATGGAAACCCAGATCCTCTTTGATCTGCTGCGCCCCCATCCCGGAGAATCCATCCTGGATATCGGCTGCGGCATCGGAGAAATCATGGAGCGCTGTATCGCCATGGGTCTGGATACGGCGGGCATTGATCCCTCTCCCTTCATGCTGGATCGCGCCCTGGAGCGTCTGGGCCACAAGGCCAGCCTCTTCCGGGGTTATGCCGAAGATCTGCCCTTTGACGACAACTCCTTCAACCACGCCTGCCTTTTCACCACCCTCGAATTTGTGGCAGACCCACGCAAAACCCTGGAAGAAGCCTTCCGCGTGGCCAAAGACCGCGTTTTCATTGGCGTTCTCAACCGCTATGCCATCAAAGGCCTGCAACGCCGCATCCAGGGCCTCTTCGGCCGGGGCGTTTACGCCAAGGCCCGCTTTTTTTCCCTCTGGGAAATCAAAACCATGGTAAGGGAACTTGTGGGAGATGTGCCCATTGACTGGCGCTCGGTCTGTCTTTTCCCCGAACCCAATAACATGGGCTGTTCCCTTGAACACTGGCCCCTGGCCCAACGCGTGCCCTTTGGCACCTTTGTGGCCATGGTCGTCACCCTGAAACCGAGATTCCGGGTACGGCCCCTGGCCCTGCCCTACCCTTCGGGTTCCCGGTATAAGGAAAGCCTCACAGGCTTTGCCGCAGACTCCGGAAAACCCTTTGGGAAGGAATCCTGAAAAGAGGACGCATGCCCGCCCTGCACAAAGCCATTGCCACCACCCTGACCTATGGTCGGATGATCAAATTCTCCCATTCTGTCTTTGCCCTGCCCTTCGTGCTCGCAGCCCTTGCCCTTGCAAGCCAGGAGATCCCCATGGAATGGGAGCCCATGGTTTTCATTCTGATTGCCGTGGTGGCAGCCCGGACTGCGGCCATGGGCTTTAACCGCATTGCCGATGCCTCCATGGATGCCCAGAATCCAAGAACCGCCCTGCGGGAAATCCCTGCGGGAAAAATATCTTCCAGAGCGGCCCTTCTTCTTGTTCTTCTTTCAAGCCTCATTTTTGTGGCTTCGGCCATGGCCTTAAGTCCTCTGTGCGGCAAACTGGCCCTTCCCGTGCTTTTCTTTCTCTTCGGGTATTCCTACACCAAACGCTTTACCCTTTTCTGCCATTTTTATCTGGGTCTTGCCATTGCCCTGGCTCCCGCCGCAGCCTGGGTGGCCCTCACCGGAACTCTGGATCCGAAAATCCTGCTCCTTTCCGCAGTTCTCTTCACCCACATTGCAGGCTTTGACATCCTTTACGCCTGCCAGGATGCGGATTTTGACCAAAAAGCAGGCCTCCACTCCATACCCGCAAAACTTGGAATCCCAAAAGCCCTTTTCCTTGCCAGAGCCACCCACACGGCCTGCGGCCTTTTCATCTTCTCCCTGTATCCGGCCTTTAACCTCGGTCCCGTATTTCTCGGATTCGCCCTCCTCCTCTGCGGCCTTCTCATTCTGGAACACCGCATGGTCAAGGAAGACGACCTGTCCGGCATTCCCATGGCCTTTTTCCATGTGAACAGTGTCATCAGCCTGCTGCTCTTTCTCGGTATTGTTCTGGATCTCTGGACGGCAAAGGGGTTTTAGATGCGTTTTGTCCTGGCCATTACCGGCGCTTCCGGCGTTATCTATGGCGTCCGCACCCTGGAATGCCTGCTGAACAAGGGAGCGGAAGTCCACCTTGTGATCTCCGATTCCGGGAAATCCGTGCTCCGCCATGAGATGGGCTCGGAAAACCCCCTCCACCTTCTGGATATGCGTGGTCACGCCAAAGATACCCGTAAACTCTTCATCCATGCACAAAACGATTTTTTCACCCCGCCCGCATCCGGCTCCTTTTCCCATCAGGGCATGGCCATTGTTCCCTGTGCCATGCGCAGCATCGGTAACCTCGCCGCAGGCATCGGCGACAATCTCATCCACAGGGCAGCGGACGTAAGTCTCAAAGAAAAAAGGCCCCTCATCCTGGTTCCCAGGGAAGCGCCCTTCAATGCCATCCATCTTGAAAATCTTCTGACCCTGCACAGGGCTGGGGCCACCATCCTGCCCGCAAGCCCCGCATTCTACCACCACCCCCAAAGCGTGGAAGCCCTTGTGGATACTACGGTGGCCCGCATCCTCGACCACCTGGGCTGCCCCCAGGATCTGGTTCCCCCCTGGCAGCAGCCCTGACCGCTTCAGGAGCCACCTTTCTTCTCAGACCGCCTCCACCCTGTCTCCCATAACCTGAAAAAGACGCCGCCCCAGGCGCTCTTCCGCATCCAGATTGATCTCACCCAGCGCTTCGCTTAGCCCATATCCTTCCTGCAGACAGAAAACCTCCGCCCGATCCACGGAAAGGGGCGCCTCCCTTTCTAAGAAATCCCGTATCCGAAGCATGGAAGACGAAAGGATTCCACAAGAGACATCCCCTTCCTTCTGAACGGAAGTTTCCTGCAGAAAAGAAGCTTCCAGATCTTCTGTATCTCCCGGTGCGGAGAAAACGGAAAGCTCTTTTGTGCATCCTGCGCCCTCTTCCTTTCTTTCCCCAGCATCCATATCCGAAAGCCAGGGCCCCGCATCTATCCCAGCCCCCCCTCCCTCGGCCTTGGAATCCTCTGAAAATGGGAAAGATTGCCCCTCCGCCTCCAGGGTGGGGGATGGGGCAGCCTGCCCTTCCCCCATCTCTTCTTCCCCTGAGGCTCGCCTGCGTATGCGAGCCCGCTCCGCCTCGGAAAGGCCCTCTTCCTGCATCCGCAGAAAATCCGCCCGGAGCCGGTTCCGTTTTTTTCTGTAAACGCCCTGCATGTAGGGCAAGCCCAGAAGCAACCAGAGGGCTGCGGCAAAGAGCAGAAAAATCTGAAGGGCCATCAGCGCCGAATAACCAAAGGACCAGATATTGAACACAAGGGCCATGCCCAGCCCAACAAAGGCAGCGGGATAGGACAGGTACCAGGGAAAGGCAGGATTGGGCATGAAAATCTCCTCTTCAGAAGGTACAAAGAAAGACGGTGGAATCCTTTTTCTGTACGCCAGGAAAGCCCCCCTTGTATACACAAAACATCCCGAATCATTCACTGCTTATCTTTTTACCGGAACAAAAAAGCCCCGCAGCATAGAGACCTCCACCTGAAATCCCTCTGGATCTGAACTGAAGCCACAAAGGTTTCAGGTCTTAACGCATTCAGAGGGATTCTCCCGTCGGATGGCCTGGATCGCCTCATCCAGTTTCTGGAGAAAACGGGATCTCTCCTTAGGTCCCATGGGCTTCGGTCCGCCCGTGATTTCTCCTGCTCCCCGCAGTTCCGCAAGGAGGTTGCGACTGGCCACCACATCCCCGATATTGCTCTCCGTAAAGGGTTTTCCACCCGGACCAAGGACAGAGGCCTTTTTTGCAACACAGCGGCTGGCAAGAAGCACATCCGCAGTCACAAGGATGTCAAAGGCTTCAATATTTTCGACAATCCAGTCGTCCGCCGCATCAAAACGTCCCCCCACCACCTGAAGGCGTATCCCCTTTTCATGGGGAATCCGCATGGCCGCATTGGCGACAAGGGTCACCCCAAGACCGTAGCGGCGAGCAACGCGGTAGATCTCTTCTTTTACCGGACAGGCGTCGGCATCCACAAAGATATGCAGCACGTAAAACCTCTTATTTTCTTAAAGAGTGGGCATGCTTTTTCTGCATGGCAGAATACATAAGGCCCGGCGGGATTGGCCGGGCCTTTTCAGGTTTCCATGAAAAAAGAAAATCCACAGGACTGCACCCCAAAAATGAAAAGGGACCGAAAGTCGGGAATGTTTCAGGGTATCAGAGGGGCCTGTCCAGATCCGCCACCAGATGCCGGATGCGTAAGGCCGTTTCCAGATATCCCGTCCGGGCCACAATCCGGTTGGCCTGGGCCCTCGACAGGTAGGCAATGGCATCCAGAAGATCCGTTGCCGTACTCACCCCCTCCCGGTAGCTGTACTCCGTTACCCGCTGATGCTCCTCCGCCTCGGCAAGGCCTGCTTCCGCCACCTTCAGGTTATCTTCCGCCACCCGCGCATCCAGAAGAAGATTCTGAAGCTGCACATCAAGATCCGCCAGAACCTCCTGGCGCTCATGGTCCAGACGACTCACCGCCATCCGGTTGCGGGCCAACACAGCGGGCTTTTTCAGACCGTCAAACAGGTTGACGGACAAAGAGAGGGTCAGCCGGGTCTCATCCTTCACCTG
>NZ_JAVETM010000085.1:0-6428 GCF_034006065.1 Desulfobotulus sp.
AGCGGCGGCAATTTTGTCGGGGCTTATGTTGAAATTGTAAAGGCGCATAAGAGTCTGGAATTTTTCCGTACGGAGTTTTTTGATGGTTTCCATACGCTCTTCCATCTTGCCTTCCATCTTGCCTTCCATCTTGCCTTCCATCTTGCCTTTGAGATGGCCTTTTTTCTCCCACTCTTCTGTCCATTCGGTCATTTTTTCAGCGAGCATGGCTTCCACCTCCGTGAGTGCATGGTATTCGGGTATGGCATCATTTTTGAACCGCGACCTGAGCAGGCGGCTGAGCCATATGGCAAAGATGCGCTGGATATTTCTGTATTCATCAGACTCAAGTTTTTCGATCAGATCTGCAATGCGTGCTCGAATTTCTTCGGGTGTTGTACACATCTCAAAGGCGATCAGTTCCCGCACAAGATTGAGATCCACGCCTCCCAGTTCCGCCTTGCTGATCCGGTTTTCATCAAGAAGCCAGTATCTGAGACTGGGTGTAAAGGGTTTTAAAGAATCCTGAACGGGCTGGATCAGATCCCTGACATCAAGGGGAGTCTGCCATGCTCCCCTGCCGTTGTAGATCACCATGGGGACAACGGGTGGCAGGGTGTCGCCCCGTTTAAGGTTTTGGGTACGGATGATGTCCTGATAGAGCAGACCGACATACACCATGAGGCGTACGCCCATAAAATAGTCATCCGATGACTGAAACTCAAGCAGCAGATAGAGGTAGAGCCATTTTCCCCTGAACCGTACCCGCCATAAGGTGTCGCTGTGGCGTGAACGCATGTCTTCGGTGATGTAGGCCGTAGAAACCGGTTCCAGGGTATTGAGGTCAATTTCATGAACCCAGTCTTCTTTCACAAAACCGCAGAGAAGATCCCGAACCATTTCCGGATGAGAAAAAAAGAGTTTGTATCCCGTATCGTGGGGATTGTGTTCATTTTTCATGAAAAAACCATAGCAGAAAAATGATTTTGTCGGGAATGAAAAAGTGTTTTTTGTTTCCCTGTGGGGCTGCGGTGGGGAGGATGTCATCGCGCGGGTGGATGGGAAGGCGCTTTCAAGGTCGGGGCTGGAGAGCCTGATCCAGACGAAGGCCATGGACAGGGCGGATATCCGCCATGCCCGCAAGGATGGATAGATGGGTTTGATGGGGAGAGGCAGGAGGATGGGGAGCATGGGCAGGCTGGAAGCTGGGAGGTTACGCTGGGGCATTTTTTTTCTTCTGATTCTGGTGCTGACAGGATGCAGGCTTCCTGCGGTGAAGGACTTCAAGGCCGAGGCCCTGCGCACGGAGCCCGGAGTGCGGCTCACCTGGACACCTGTGGCGCATAAGGATCTGGCGGGATACTGGATTTACCGGAAGGCTCAGGGCCAGGCTGAGGCGCTGAATCTCTCTTCTGTGCTGTTGCCCGGAGATACGCGCTTGTATGTGGACCGCAGTGTAACCCATGGCGTGGTGTACGAGTACGCCGTGGTGGCTGTGGATCGCAGGCTGCAGCCGGGGCGTCCGTCGGATGGGGTGAAGGTTTTTGCCGCCTGGAACGCCACGACTCTTTCCCGTCCGGATCTGGATTGGCAGGATCCCCATGTGAAGATTTCCTGGCCGTGTGAGGATTTTGAGGCCTATGAGCTCAGCCGGAGTGAGACGGAAGCGGGTGTGGAGATTCTGGGGAAAGGCCGGGAATGTCAGATTTTGGATGATCTGAGCGCGGCGTTTACAAAGTGGCATTACCGGGTGCGGGGAATCCGTGTGCTGGCCGATCCCCTGAGCGGTGGGCTGCTGGAGCTGCCCGGCCCCTGGTCACCTGCGGCAAGGGTGGAGGCCCATGCGCCCGATGCCTTCAGCCTTGGGGGCTGCACGCGGAACAAGACGGGGGACTGGGCCCTGAATGCGGGAGTGGGGCTGCCTGTGACCCTGAGTGCATCGGTTCTGGCTTTGGAGGGGGAGATGAAGATCAGGGCCGTATCCGGGGAGCATGCGCTTGTTTCTGCGGGCAGCGGCTCGGGTTTTTCTCTGGCGCTTCCCGCTCTGGGAGCCTGGCGGGTATCGGTTTGGGACAGCAGCGGGAACAGGCTCTCCCGATTTTCCTTTTCTCTGGTGCAGGATACGCTTGCGCCTCTTGTACAGGTGGACGGCCCGGAGCACGCGGTAACAGAAGCGCTTTTTCATGTATTCACAGGCCGAGTGTCCGACGATACGGGGGTGCACAGTATGAAGGCGCATTCGGATCGGTATGACACAGACTTTGCCCTGCTTCCCGGAGAGGCAGAAGGGGATTTTGTGGCGGAACTTCCCCTGGCTTTCGGAGACAACCGTATCACCTTCAAAGTGATGGATCCTGCGGGCAATGAGACCCGTATGGAGCGCAGGGTGGACAACCGCTCTCCCCTGAAGCCGCGGATCCGTCTGCTGCGGCCTGGGGCCGGAGAGCGGGTGTTCACAGAAAAACTTAAGGTGGAAGGGGAAGTGGACACGGATCTTCCCGGGGAGGCTTTGACCCTGGTGCTCCATGGAAGGGGTGGAACCTGGGAGTACAGGCCTGCAGGTCAGGGCGGGGTTCACCCCTTTGTGTTTGAAGAGCTCTTTCTTGTGGAAGGGCCGAACTATTTTGACCTGGAAGTGCGTACGGATCATGGCGGGGTGATGCTGCGCAGTGGCGTTCACCGCTTTGTCCCCGCAGGGGAGGGCGGGCCGCCCCGGATTGAGATCCGTCATCCTCAGAAAAACGCCATGGTGCAGGAAGACAGGGTGCAGGTGCGGGGCACGGTGTACAGTCCGGATGGGGTGAAGGGGGTCTGGGTGAACGGCAGTCCGGCCCGGACGGGCGGATCGGCTGAGGCCCTGCATTTTCAACACACGGTCCACCTGGGAGAGGAGGGGTTTGCCCATCCCATGCATGTCCGTGCGCAAAGCGGCCTTGATGTGGAATCCAGCCTGGAGTGGACGGTGATGCAGGATAAGACCGCACCGGAGATTCTCCTTGACGGGGATCTGCGGGCTTATCCGGAGATGAACGAGATTGTGGAGCAGGGCTGGATGCTGTCCGGCCGGATCCTGGAACCCCATCCCGGCGGTCTGCGCATAGGGCAAAGTCCTCTGGCCTTAAGCCTTGCGGGCGAAGGGGGCTGGTCCTTTGCCACGGGTCTCGATTTAAATCCGGGGGTGGAGAACACCTTGCGCCTTGTGGCCTGGGACAGGGCAGGTAACCGCACAGAAAAACTGCTGGGTCTGCTGTTTATGGCAGCCAGAAGGCCTGAGATTCTTTCTCCTCAGGACGGGGCTGTTCTGGTCACAGGGCAAAGGCTCCTCACCCTGCCTCTGATCTGCCGGGTTCCGGATCTTGAGCCGGAAGACAGGGTAGCCCTGAAGCTGGACGGAATCCTGGTTCCGGATCTTGCCTTCAGCGGCACCACCGGCAGGGCTGGGCTTGTGCTGGACGGAGCCCCGGGTTCCCATTCTCTGGAGCTGGAGGTGCTGAATGCCGAAGGCCGGGTTCTGGGTCGAACCCGATCCAGCTTTCAGATCCAGGATGAAGCCACCCTTCCCTTAAGCCTTGAGCTCAGACCGGGGGAGGGGGAGACGGGCGTGGCGCCTGGCGCCTTTGTGAGTCTCTCCTTTAACCGGATGATTAATCCGGATGCACTGGAAGTTGTGCTTGAAGAAACGGCCCACACCTTAAACTATAAAGAAACCGAACCCGGCCGGGGCATAGAGGAGATGGGGGAGATCCCCATGGAGAGGGTGAATCGGGAGAGGGAACCTGTACCGGGCGGGCTTTCCTGGTTCCCGGAGAAGACCCTTGCGGCCTTTTATCCGGAGCGGGATTTTGCCTGGGGAGCCACCGTGCATGTGACGGTGCGGTATCAGGGCGAAGAAATTCTCCGCAATGTCTTTACCGTGCGTCCCCTTCCCACCTTTCTTCAGGGTTTTGTGACGGATACCCGCATGACGCCCCTTGCCGGGGTAAGGGTGCGGCTTGCAAAACCGGACTTAAGCGTAGTGACGGACAAGGAGGGCAGTTTCGGGTTCGGCTTTGGGGACAGAGCTGAAGACAGTCTTGTTCCCGGCACTTACCGTCTTGAGGTGAATCCGGGTATGGAGCATCCGGGCCTTGGCAGCCTTGAGCGCAGGGTGCATGTGGCGGGAGGCGAGGTGAACCGTGCGGGCATGTTCCGCATTCCCGTGATCCGCGGGGATCTTCCCATGGTTCTTCTGGGTTCGGGTATGGGGGATGTGAGCCTGGATCACGGGGAGCTTGTGCTGGATCTTGAAGATGCCCGCCTCTTTTTTGGGGACGGCCGGGACAGAAAGCCCGTGACCGCCGTGTTCCTTGAGTATGAAGAAATCCCCTGGCCCATGGACAGTGTCATGCCATCCTGGATGTACATGCTGACGCCAGGTCCTTTGGAGGTGGAAGGGCCTGTGGGGCTTTCTTTTCATATGCCCGCCCTTTACGGCTCCCATGATTATGTGGAAGCCGTTGGGGATCGGGTGGTGCTGGTGGGTTTTGATCCGGATACGGGCAGTCTGAAACCCGCAGGTGTGGGTCTTGTGGATCGGGAGGCCAGGCGGGTGCGCTCGGAGCGGCTGGAGCTTCGCAGGCTGGATGCCTTAGGATATGCCTTTGTGGAAGAAGGTGCCCAGGATCTTCTGAAGGCCTATGGGGAGGGACTTCTGCATCTTGCCGATCTTCTGGGAAGGCTGGGGGCAGGCGCTGCCGGTACGGAAGAATGAGTTTTTTTGTGGGGCAGGTCCTGTTTTCTCCCTTTGGGAGAGGGGCCGGGGGTGAGGGCAGAAAGCCTTGAAAAAGCCTGATGATGTCCGATGTGTCAAAAATGGCCGTACAGAATATAAAAAAGATGTTCACCAATACGGGATTGATTTTCATGAAAACATTCTTAAACGCTCCGCAGAACCGGGTGACTGGCGAGGCTTCTCTCTTTATCAGGGAGCTTTTCATCAGAAGTCTTCTTTTCACGGCCTTTTTCTGGGGTCTCTGGTTTTCTGCGGTTCCGGCTCTGTCCTTTGATAACTGGGGCTTAAGCCCGCGTTTTGCATCTGGTGCCATGGGTACCCGCGGGCTGATCCTTGAGGACGGCGCACCGGTCTGGGTGGCCTATGGTTCCAGTGGCGAGGTTCTTGAAAAAATCGGCCCTGCCACAGACCGCTACCGGGATGCCCGAGCCATGGCCGCTTCCGAATACCGTCAGCGGGTGGCGGCGTTCCGGGACGCCCTGACCAGCACCTCCCTTCCCGTATCCATAGAAAATCTTCCCCTGGTTCTTCCCGGAGTTTCTTTTCATCCGGACACAAAAAGCATCCTGCGCATTGCCCCTTCGGCCCTTATTCCCGGCATGAAACCCCTTCTCCATGAATCCCCTTTAAATCTTAAGGACGTGCGGGATCTTGGAGAAGAGATCCGCTCCGTGCTTCTGGATGACAAGGGCTCCCTTCTTCACGCTTCCATCGGGAACATCGGGTATCTTTCCGGGTTTTACAGTCAGGCCGACGGTACGCCCGGCGGGCAGGCCCTTGGGGGGTATAAGCAGGGCGACACCCTCTGGGGCCCTGTATCCGGGGCTTTTGTGAGCGCAAGCGGAGACTGGAGAAGTGGCAATCTCACCCGCGAGGATGGCCACTACCAGCTCATGTACCGTCTGCCGCCCTGTCCGGGCTTTTTTTACACCCTGGATCACTTTGTTTATGGCCAGCTTCTCTACCAGGAGTTCAATCCCAAGCGGCCACGGCCTGTGGGGCATTACTTTGTGCAGCGGCCCATTTTTGATATGTGCTCCGGCGGTTCCGCAGCCTTTGGCATGCCAACGAGCCTTGGGGCAGCCATGGGCCAGATGGCTGCGGCGCAGATGGATGCGGGGATCAACCAGAGTTTTCACAGAAACGTCCACCTCACTGTGGATGTGGCGGCCATCACGGGCAAGGCTTTTTTGCATGAAAGGGCGGGCGGCCCGGTGCTGCCCCTTGGAGAAAAGACCCGACGCAGCGCCAAAGAAAGCACGGGCTGGACGCTCCCCGCCCACCTGGATCTCAACGGAGACGGCAGACCGGATACCGCGGAGCTGGATTCTGCCACGGGCCTTGTGCGTATCTGGTTTGAAGGCAAGACCGACGAAAACAAGGATACGCCGGATCTTGTGCGTTTTGGAGACACCTTCCTGAACCTGGAAGACGAAGGCCTTCTTGCGGCCATCTCGGCCGGGGATGCAGAAAAGACAGACACCCACATCTACCGGGCGTCCAGCGGCATGCAGATCATGGCATCCAGGGGGCTTCAAGCGGGCAGCCTGATCAGCGAGGACAAGGGCATGCTCTCCTACCGCATGCTTTACCGGGGGCCTGGAGATTTTGCCTTCCGCCATGGGGGCAATGCCATGTCCATCTGGCAGAAGGAGAGGCTGAACCCGGCCCTGCAGGG
>NZ_JAVETM010000086.1:0-6280 GCF_034006065.1 Desulfobotulus sp.
CAGCAGGCTTTATACCATTTCAAAGATGCCCGCAGCACCCATACCGCCACCGATGCACATGGAAACGATACCGTACTTACCGCCGGTCCGCTGCAGGTGGGAGATCATGGTAGCGGTCAGCTTGGCGCCGGTGCATCCCAGGGGATGACCCAGAGCGATGGCACCACCACCTACGTTGACCTTGTCCATCATGGGGGTGCCCCAGAGGCCAAGGTGCTTGCAGCAGTAAATAGCCTGAGAAGCAAAGGCTTCGTTGATTTCGAAGATATCAATATCTTCAAGTTTCAGACCCACCTGAGCAAGGGCCTTGGGAATGGCGTAGATGGGACCAACACCCATTTCTTCGGACTTGCAGCCAGCCACAGCATAAGCGATCATCTTGGCAATGGGCTTCAGGCCAAGGCGATCACAGGCTTCCTTGGATGCGATCAGAGTAGCGGCCGCACCGTCGGTGGTCTGGGAGGAGTTGGCAGCGGTCACGGAACCACCGAACTTGAAGGGAGAGCTGAGGCGGCCAATGCCTTCGGCAGTGGTGCCTTCGCGTACACCATCATCTTCGGTGACCATCTTGGTTTCGATCTTGTAGCTTCCGTCTGCCTGGGGAACATAGTAGGTGGCAGGCGTAGGAACGATTTCCTTGAACAAACCGGCCTTCTGGGCAGCAGCCGCCTTGGCGTGGGTCTTAGCTGCAAACTCGTCCATTTCCTGACGAGTGATGCCATAGGATGCAGCCACGTTCTCTGCGGTCACACCCATGGAGATGTAGGCTTCGGGGTTGGTCTTGGCAAATTCAGGGTGAGGACGGGGAGAGTAACCACCCATGGGAACATAGGTCATGGACTCGATACCACCACCCATGGTCATTTCGGACCAGCCAGCCTTAACACGCAGAGAGGCCAGAGCAATGGCTTCCAGACCGGAGGAGCAGAAACGGTTTACGGTAGCACCGGAAACCTCGTTGGGGAACCCTGCCATACGGGCGGCAATGCGGCCGATGTTGATGCCCTGCTCCCCTTCGGGGAAGGAGCAACCGATCATGCAGTCGTCAATTTCTTTGGGGTCCACACCCACTCTTTCCACACAGGACTTCATCACGTGGGAAAGCAGGTTTTCAGGACGGGTCTCACGGAAAGCACCCCGACGGTTCTTGCAGCCAGGAGTCCGCACGGACGAAACGATATATGCATCTCTCATTGTATTCCTCCTTGAGAAGAAATCTTAGCAAATATAGATCAACGGTTCTTCAGCCAGAAAACCCTTGTGACCTGAACGAAAACACCCTTGAATCCAGCAAGGCGTTTCCGTTCAGCCTTTTTTAGTTACGAAGGGGCTTGCCGGTTTTCAGCATGTGGTCGATACGGGCGATGGTCTTTTCTTCCTTGCAGAAATCAACGAAGGCTTCACGCTCCAGGCGGAGAATGCTCTCTTCGGAAACTTCCGTACCCACTCTCACGTTACCGCCGGAGATAACAAAGGCGATGCGCTTGGCAAGGAAGGCGTCGTATTCGCTGAGGAAGCCGCCATTCTGCATGTTGTAAAGCTCAGCAGTTACCATGCCCTGGCCTTCAACACCCACAACACGGACCTTCTTCTGCTGGGGAGCCTTGTAGCCGGAGGAAACCATGGTCAGAACTTCTTTTTTGGCTTCACCAATGAGAAGATCGCGGTTCATTACAATGCGGTCTTTCCAGGGGTGCATGTGGCCATTGGCTACGGCACCGTCGGCGCTCATGGACACCTTGGCCATGGCAATGGCCATGAAGGTGCTGATGAAGAATTTGGTCAGATCCACTTCCTTGGCGGTACCGCCGGGGAGGGAATCAATCATCTTCTTGTACAGGTTGAGGCAGCCGCCGCCTGCGGGAAGCAGACCAACGCCGATTTCAACGAGACCCATGTAGAGGTCGGCATGGGCAACGATCTTGTCTGCGCTGAGGCAGGTTTCACAGCCACCGCCCAGGGTCATGCCGTAAGGAGCAGCAACCACGGGGAACTTGGCATAGGTGGCCCGCTGCAGACCGGCATGGGCCATGGCAAGGAAGCTTTCGATTTCGCTGTAAGCCTTGTCGTGAGCCAGCTTGGAAACAAAGGAAAGGTCAGCACCGGCAGAGAACGCGCCGGGCATACCGCCTGCCTGGTTGCCGATGACCACACCCACACCGTTGGCATCCACATAATCCATGGAGGTGCCCATGAATTCGATGATTTCCTTGTTCAGGGCATTCATCTTGGTGTGGAATTCCACGCAGAATACGCCATCGCCGATATCAATCAGGCTGGCAGATGCGCAGGTCTTGACCACCTTGTTGTCCGCTTTGATGGCGGCCAGGCTGAGGGCTGCCTCATTGGCAGGAACGGCCTTGTAGGTGGCGGAAGCGAAATCATAGTAGAAGAGCTTGCCGGATTCCATTTTGTAGAAGGTTTCATTGCCCTTGGCGAGCATTTCTTCCACTTTGGGGGATACGGGCAGGCCTTCAGCCTTCATGCGCTCTACGGACTTCTTCACGCCAATGGCATCCCATGCTTCAAAGGGACCCAGTTCCCAGCCATAGCCCCACTTCATGGCGTTGTCGATCTCAACCAGGCTGTCGGCGATTTCGGGAATGCGGTTGGCGCAGTAGGTCAGCTGAAGAGCGGTGCAGCTCCATACGAATTTGGCACCCTTGTCATCGCCCCATACTACAGAGGCAACTTTCTCGGTCAGCTTGTCCTTGCCCTTGGCAGCTGCAAGGCAGGCGAACTCGGGCTTGGCGATATCAATGTATTCACCCGTGGCAGGATCAATCTGCTGCTTGAAACGCTTGCCTTCGGGAGTTTTGCCGCTCTTGTAGAAACCCTGCTTGGTTTTGTTGCCAAGCTTGCCGGAAGCCACCATGTCTTTGACATATTTGGGGACTTCAACGGTGTTGCGCATTTCATCTTCAGGGCAGAGGTTGAAGGAGTTGTCCGCAACATGCACCATGGTGTCCATACCGACCAGATCAGCGGTACCGAAGATGGCGCTCTTGGGGCGACCCATGGCCGGTCCGAAGAGGGCGTCCGCTTCCGCGATGGTGATGCCCTGCTCCACAACCTTCTGCATAACAACGCCGATACCCTGGATACCGATGCGGTTACCGATGAAGTTGGGGGTATCCTTGGCCCATACAATGCCTTTGCCCAGGTTCACTTCGCCGAACTTGGCCATGAAGTCGAGAACTTCCTGGCTGGTCTCCTCGCCGGGAATCAGCTCCAGGAGGTGCATGTAGCGTACGGGGTTGAAGAAGTGGGTACCCAGGAAGTTTTTCTTGAACTCTGCGGAACGGCCTTCGGAGATTTTGGCAAGGGGAATACCGGAGGTGTTGGAGGAGATGATAGCGCCGGGCTTCATCACTTTTTCAACACGGGTAAACAGATCCTGCTTGATCTTGAGGTTTTCCACAACCACCTCACAGATCCAGTCGCACTCACCCAGTTTGTCGAAATCATCCGTCAGGTTGCAGGTTGCAATCCGGGCGGCATCTTTTTTGGTGTAGAAAAGAGCGGGCTTGGCGTTCAGAGCGCCCTTCATGCCTGCTTCAACGATGCGGTTTCTGGCCGCAGGATCGTTCTTTTCTTCGTCTTTCAGGTCAAAGGGGACGATGTCATACAGGTACACATCAACACCTGCGGCGGCCAGAAGAGCGGCGATACCGCCTCCCATGATACCGGAACCGATAACAGCGGCCTTTCTGATTTTTCTACTCATGATTACCTCCTGGATATAATAATTTGACAAGCAAACCTTAACAAAAAAATCGACTGCCTGAATTGTGTCTCACTGCATTATCAAAAAGAATGTTTGTATGTCAAGGGTTTTTACCTTGTACAAAAACAAAGACACCGAAAGAAAATATGAAAAAAATTCAATGCCTTTTATAAAGAGAAAGCAGACTGCACAAAACAACTTTCTCATACGTCCTGAAAATTCAGGACTGAAAAACACCCAAATGATTCGTCATTCACGAAGCCATCAGGACACGGAAACACCGGAAACGGACAAAAAAAAATTCCGACACTTCAAAAATGTCAGAATCCTTTTTCCTCCCCTTCACCGACCATTTCTTCTGTTATATCATCCAGAGCTGCATCCGCCTCCATGTAGTCATCAAAAATAAAGGCCTCATATCCTGCGTCCTTTTCCGCCTCGGCCATGGCCATGAAAAGCCAGACCTGAGGATCCACAACACGGATGATCTCACTGGCCCCCATCTGTTTCAGCCGACGCTGGATATCGGTAATTTCACGGATATTGGCCAGGATGGGGTTTTCCCCTTTGGGCAGGCAAAAATCCCTCAAATCCGACAAAATGGTAAAACCCCTTTCCAGCTTTTCCGCCTCCTGCAGAATTTCCCGGGCAAACAGGAGGTACTGCTCAATGGTCATCTCCCCGTAGCGGATGTACAAACGATTTTTCGCCACATCCGCCATGACTTTATTCGGCATTCCTCACCTCGTACACCTTTGTACACCGTAATCAACATGCTCTCCCACAACGGAATTTTTCCCTACCAGCGCCCCCGCAACGGAAAAAACTCCTTTTAAAACTGTTTGTATGCTTCCAGTCATACCCTCTCTTCCAAAAAAATCAAGATGGAAATTTCCCTCCATCCGGAAAAGGGTGGGAAGAAGGGGGCTGCGCAGGAAGATCCGGGAAGAAAAAAAATCAAAACCCGAGAGCCGCTTTCCTTACACCGGTTCTCTGATCAGACCTTCAGGCATGAAGGTTACCCACCCAAGGCCCCGGATCTCCCAGTTTTTTTTTTAAAAAAATCCCTTTCATGCAGAAAAACCAAAGGGCCAGTCGGTCCTTTTTTCTAGAAAGGAATGTCATCATCCGGAGGACCAGAAGGGAAATGATCCCCGCCCCCATAGGCATTCCCCGGATGGGTGGCATTCTGAAAGCCTCCCGGTTCATGGCCGCCATGGGATGATCCATAGGAAGATGGGGGCATTCCGCCTCCCCCCCCATACCCCCCGGCCGGATGGGCCGAAGGACTCCCGCCATAAGCACCTGCTGCTGGCTGTTGCCCTTGCCCGCTCCTGGGGGAATCCAGCATCTGCAGCTCACCGGCCACAATTTCCGTCATATAGCGGGTCTGCCCATCCTTTTCGTAACTGCGAGTCTGCAGCTTCCCTTCCACATACACCTTAGATCCCTTCCGCAGGTACTGGCCGCAGATCTCCGCCAGCCTCCGGAAAGCCACAACCCGATGCCACTCCGTCTTTTCCCTTTTCTCTCCGGACTGACGATCCGTCCAGGTTTCCGAAGTGGCCATATTAAAATTACAGACCGCCGTACCATCCTGGAAATAGCGCATTTCCGGATCCGCACCCAAGTTACCGATCAAAATGACCTTATTCACACCTCGCATGGATCCTCCTTAATCGATTCTCTGAGGGTACCCCGGTCCCCATGGAAGAAACCGGTCTCCCCGCCATGGACATGCGCGCACATGCCAGGCACGCCAAAGGCTTCCGGACTTTTAAGCCTTCATTTGTACCACAAGCGCTTTTTTCCAACAAACCCAAAAAAACAACCTCCATGGAGCATCCATACCTTCTTCCTAAGCCACCCTTCGCTCGCCTGCTGCGGCAAGATAGGTCTTGGCGATGTTGGAGGTGTACACAATAACCTGAGTCATGAGATTCATCAGCTCCATGTGCACCTCATGGGTTTCCACGGACTCCAGCCTCTGGCACATGATGCGGTTTAAGTGCCGGAGCCTGTACTGCAGCTCAAGGTCCAGGTATTTGCGTTCCCGCCCCATGATCTCCGCGGCTTTGTCAAGATCCTTTTCCCGAAAAGCTTCCTTGAGAAGGCGCAGCTGGGTCAGCACCTTGGTGTGATAGATTTCCAGTTCCTCCCGGCCTTCCACGGAAAAATTCTTCACAAGCGCCCGTTTTTTTTCCAGAAGGGGGAGTACATTGCGCTCCATGAGATCCCCGATGCTTTCAAGGTCCCGCGTGATGGAAATCATGGCGTAAAGGGCCTGGGTCTGGGTGCCTGTCACAGCCTCCCGCCCCACCTGAAAAAGAAAGTTTCCGATGACCTTATCAAGAAAATCCAGCTCCTGCTCCCGGAAAGCCAGGCCTTCCACAAGGGTGAGACGCGGATACTCCCGATCCTGGAGGGGTTTTCTGCTGACAAACAGCAGGCCCGCATCCCTCACCATCACCTCCAGAAGCCCGGCCATTCGCGCAATCTCCTGCCTGGCCATTTCCATGGCCACATCCGGCGCAACAATCTTTGCATTCTGCA
>NZ_JAVETM010000036.1:0-37721 GCF_034006065.1 Desulfobotulus sp.
CGGCCGTGAGGTGGCCGATACCCGTGAGCTTACGCTGCGGGTGGCGGAAGCCAAGGTGGGAGAGAGTCTGAAGGTGCGAGTGGTTCGGGGAGGGAAACCAAAGGATTTCACCGTGACCGTGGCCAGAAGGACGGACGATGAGGTTCGCGTACCCACCGAACCTTCCGATGAAAAGCCAGGGCCTGCAGGGGATGCCCTCGGACTTTCCTTGCAGGATCTGGATGCGGCGACTGCGGATCGCATGGGGGTGAACCGGGATGCCGGGATGGTGGTTGTCGCCGTGGCGGAAGGCAGTGCTGCCCAGAAAGCCGGTATCCGACGGGGAGATCTGGTGATGGAAATCAATCACCATAAAATCGATTCCCCCAAAGCCTATGAGCGGGTGCTGAAAAAGATCCGCAAAGGGGAGCGTATGCAGTTTCTTATCCAAAGAAGGGGGCAGCTCCTTGTCATTGCCATGGAGAGATAAGGCTGTGAAAAAGCCCGTATTGCCCCAGATCCTGCACGCCCCCGCCAAGGTGAATCTTTTTTTGAGGATCACGGGGAGTCGGCCTGATGGCTACCACGAATTGCAGTCTTTGATGTGTCCCATTGATCTTCAGGATACCATAGAGTTGGGGGCGGGTGAGGAGGGGATCCGCGTGCGTGTGGAAGGCGGGGGAGGTCAGGTTCCGGAAACGGAAGAAAACCTTGCCTTCCGCGCGGCCAGGGCCTTCTTTCGTGCGGCGGAGATTCTGCCAGCCCTGGATATCCGGATAGAGAAAAAAATTCCTGTGGCCGCAGGGCTCGGCGGTGGTTCCAGCGATGCGGCGGCGGTTCTGAAAGGCTTGAACCAGGCCCATGGGGAGCCTTTGTCGCAGCAAACGCTTTTGGACCTTGGGCTGGGGCTTGGGGCGGATGTTCCTTTTTTTCTCTCAGAGGGTGCAGCCTGGGCGGAAGGCATCGGAGAGCGGCTGGAAAGATTCAGAAATATTTTTCCTTTGCCCCTGGTTCTTGTGAACCCAGGGGTTCCTTTGCGTACGGCTGAAGTATATAAAAACCTGAAATGGGGATTGACAAAAGAAGGAATAAAAACTAAAAAACCTCATTTTGAAGAGGCCCTCATGGATCCATTGCCGTGGCTTTTCAATGACCTTGAGCCTGTGGCGATGTCGATGTGTGCCGAAGTGGGGCAGGTGAGGCAGGCGCTGGAAGGGTTTGGTGCGTTGGGGGTTCTCATGTCCGGCAGTGGGCCGACGGTGTTTGGTTTTTTTTCAGGCACCGAAGAGGCCAGCAAAGCAGCATTCTTTTTGTCCGAGCGCCATCCGGCCTGGTTAGTCCTGGCAACACGCCTTGTACCCTGAGAGGTGTGGGATGCCCTCATGCTGGGGCGTCGTCAAGCGGTAAGACACAGGATTTTGATTCCTGCATCCGGAGGTTCGAATCCTCCCGCCCCAGCCAAATTATTCCAAAACAGATTGCAGAGATAATGGACGAACTTGTATTGTTTGCGGGAAATTCAAATCCGCTTTTGGCATCCCGTATCGCTGAATATGTGGGCAAGCCCTTGGGCTGCGCCAAGGTCAGTAACTTCAGCGACGGGGAAATCCAGATAGAAATTCAGGAAAACGTCCGTAGCCGGGATGTGTATATCATCCAGTCCACCTGTAAACCGGTGAACGACAATCTGGTGGAGCTGCTGCTCATGCTGGATGCGGTGAAACGCTCCGCAGCCCGCCGTATTGCGGCTGTGATTCCTTATTTCGGCTACGCGAGGCAGGACAAGAAGGTGGCCCCGAGGGTTCCCATCAGCGCCAAGCTTGCTGCGGATATGCTGATGAAGGCGGGGGCCAATCGGGTTATCACCATGGATTTGCATGCAGGACAGATCCAGGGCTTTTTTGATTGTCCCGTGGATAACCTGTATGCAGCGCCTGTACTTCGGGATTATGCAAGGCGGGTTTTTGGAGCTACACCCGCGGATATTGCAGATCTTGTGATTGTCTCGCCGGATGCCGGCGGGGTGGAAAGGGCCAGGGCTTTTGCCAAATGCCTGCGGGCGGACTGGGCCATTGTGGATAAAAGGCGGGACATGCCCAATAAGGCTCAGGCCATGGCTGTAATTGGCAATGTCGCCGATAAAAACGTCATTATTCTTGATGACATGGTCGATACTGCGGGTACCCTCACAGAGTCTGCCCGCGCCCTTGCGGAAAAAGGCGCACGCTCCATCCATGCCTTCTGCACCCATCCCGTACTCTCCGGGCCGGCTGTGGACCGCATTGAAGCCTCCCCGATTCAGACCCTGGTGGCAACGGATACCATTCCTCTGAGCAAGGCCGCGCTGGAATCCGATAAGATTCATATTCTTTCCATTGCAGATCTGGTGGGAGAAGCCATTATCCGCAGCCATCGTGGAGATTCGGTAACCTCACTTTTTGTGTGATTGACGACGTTATTGTTAGGTGTAGACCTGAAGGAGAAAAAACCTTGGAATTCGTGACATTGAACGCGGAAAACCGCGAAGGTACCAAAAAGGGAGTATGCAGAAAACTGCGGGTGGATGGAAAAATTCCTGCGGTTTTGTATGGACGCAAGGTAGAAAGCCGGGATCTTGTGGTCTCTGTCAAGGATCTTGAGGAAGCCATCAGAAAAAGTGAGACGCGGGAACTCTTCTTTGATCTCAAGCTTTCCGATGGGAATTGTCCTGCCATGATGAAGGATTTCCAGAAGGATCCCATGACCGGTGCCTTTGTTCATGCGGATTTTTATGCCCTGGAACTGGATCGCAAAATAGAAGCCCGGGTGTATCTGAATGTGAAAGGACTTGCCAAAGGCGTGGATTTGGGGGGTACCCTGCGCGTTTTTGAAAGAATGGCCAAGGTGCGTTGTCTGCCTGGGAATGTCCCTGTCTCCCTGGAAGTGGATGTCACGGAGCTGGGACTGGGGAAAACCTATTTTCTGAAGGATGTTCCCACACCCGAAGGCGTTGAAATTCTGGTGGAAGGCAATATGCCTGTTGCTACGGTGATTGCGCCCAAGGGGGCTGCCGCAGCAACGGATGAGGAAGGCAAGCCCGCTGCCGCCGCTGCAGCCAAGAAAAAGAAGTAAGTCTTCCGGATAGCGGGGATTGGGTATGAAGGACGCAGGTCCTGTGTTGGTGGCCGGATTGGGAAATCCGGGCCACCGTTATGCGGGAACCCGGCACAATGCCGGTTTTCAGGTAGTGGAAGCCCTGAGCAGGGTTCTTTCCGTGCCTCTGGATAAGAATAAGTTTGATGCGGAATTTGGGCGGGGACGGGTCGGAGGGCGTGATGTTTTTCTGGTCAGGCCCCAGTCCTACATGAACCGGAGCGGTATTCCGGTCCAGAAGCTTTCCCGATTTTTTGACATTGAAATGTCAAATATCATTGTAGTATACGACGACATCGATCTTCCCTTTGGACGGATACGTATCCGTGAAAAAGGCGGACATGGTGGACACAACGGAATCAGATCCCTGATAGAGCATCTGGGGGGCCATGATTTTCCCAGGGTACGCATCGGCATCGGACGACCAGAAGGGGAGAAGGACGTTGCGGATTATGTGCTCAGTGGTTTCTCTGTTGCGGAAAAAGAGATCTGGCTCCGCGTGGTTGAAAGGGCGAGGGATGCTGTCTGCTGCATGGCAGAAAAGGGGATTCCCGCCGCAATGCAAATGTATCACGCGTAGTTTTTGGGTTTGTAGTAGTTGCTTTGTTTAACTTTATTTTTTGATGGAGGAAAGCATGGAATTCGTAATGGGGAACATCCCTCTGGCGTGTGCGCTGGTGGGGGGGCTCGGCATTCTCTTTGCGCTCATCCTGGCAGGGCTTGTAAAAGCCGCTCCTGCGGGTGACGAAAAAATGGCTGCCATTGCCAAGGCGATTCAGGAAGGCTCCATTGCCTATCTGAACCGTCAGCTTAAAAGCGTTGCCGTGGTGGGTGGTATTATCGCCGTGGTAATCTTCTTCGCCCTGGGTGCCATGAGCGCTCTGGGTTTTGTTATCGGTGCCGTTGCTTCCTATGTGGCTGGTTACATTGGAATGCGCGTTTCCGTTATCGCCAACGTGCGTACCGCAGAAGCCTCCAAGAACGGCCTCAACGCCGGTCTTTCCATGGCTTTCCGTGGCGGCACAGTAACCGGTATGATGGTTGCAGGTCTTGGCCTTGCTGCTACCGCGGGTCTCTATACTGCTACCGCCAATATTCCCGCCCTGGTTGCCCTGGGCTTCGGTGGCTCCCTCATCTCCATCTTCGCCCGTCTTGGTGGTGGTATCTTTACCAAGGGTGCGGACGTCGGTGCTGACCTTGTGGGCAAGGTTGAGTCCAACATTCCCGAGGACGACCCCCGCAACCCCGCCACCATCGCAGACAACGTTGGCGACAACGTGGGTGACTGCGCCGGTATGGCTGCTGACCTTTTTGAAACCTATGCCGTGACCCTGGTTGCCGCCATGTTCCTGGGCGACATCCTGTTCTCCGGCAATGAAACCATTATCATGTTCCCCCTGATTCTGGGCGCCATCTCCATTATTGCGTCCATCATTGCCAGCTTCTTTGTACGCCTGGGCGGCAAGAGCGAATACATCATGGGCGCTCTGTACAAAGGTATGTTTGGTTCTGCCATCATCGCAGCCGTTGCCTTCTACTATGCCACCATGTACTTCATGGGCGGTGTTGAAGGTGCTTCCGCCATCAACCTGTACTACTGCGCTCTGATCGGTCTTGCTCTGACGGTTGTGATCGTTATCATCACCGAGTTCTACACCGGCATCTTCAAGCCTGTAAAAGACATCGCTCTGGCCTCCACCACGGGTCATGGCACCAACATCATTGCAGGTCTTGCCGTTTCCATGCAGTCCACCGCAGCTCCCGTTCTGACCATCTGCCTGGGTATCTTCCTGGCCCACAGCTTTGCCGGTCTCTACGGTATTGCCATTGCTGCCGTATCCATGCTTTCCATGACCGGTATGGTTATTGCCATCGACGCCTACGGCCCCATCACCGACAACGCCGGTGGTATTGCTGAAATGGCTGAAATGGATGACGCCGTACGTGCTGTAACCGATCCTCTGGATGCTGTTGGTAACACCACCAAGGCCGTAACCAAAGGGTATGCCATTGGTTCCGCCGGTCTTGCTGCTCTGGTTCTTTTTGCATGCTATGTTCAGGAATTTGCCGTACACGGTGGCGAAGGCGCAGCTCAGCTCCGTTTCGACCTTGCTGACGTGAATGTAATCATCGGTCTCTTCATCGGTGGTCTTCTGCCCTACCTCTTCGCCTCCGTTGCCATGAGTGCTGTAGGTCGTGCCGGTGGTGCCGTTGTTGAGGAAGTACGCCGTCAGTTCCGTGAAATCCCCGGCATCATGGAAGGTACCGCCAAGCCTGATTATGCGGCCTGCGTGGATATCGTTACCAAGTTTGCCCTGAAGGAAATGATTGTTCCCGCCCTTCTGCCCGTAATTGCCCCCATCGTTGTAGGCCTTCTCCTTGGCAAAATCGCCCTGGGTGGTCTGCTCATCGGTGCCATTGTTACCGGTCTGTTCGTGGCCATCTCCATGACCACCGGTGGTGCTGCTTGGGACAACGCCAAGAAGTACATTGAATCCGGCCACTATGGCGGAAAAGGTTCCGACGCCCACAAGGCTGCTGTAACCGGTGACACCGTAGGCGACCCCTACAAAGACACCGCTGGCCCCGCAGTAAACCCCATGATCAAGATCCTGAACGTGGTGGCCCTGCTGCTGGTTCCCTTCCTGATGTAATCTGAACTTTCCTCTCCCCGTAAAAGGGGAGAGGGAGACAGAATGTATGTTTTTCGATGGGGTGTATCTTTAACAGATACGCCCCATCGTTGTTTATGCCTTGTTCTGCGGGGTTCTTGGCACTTGGGGGGAAATCATTTATTTAAAATGGTTGAACCCTTTGTCAACTTTGTGATATAAAAAACTTTTAAAGCATGAACCCCTAACAACGGTGGTGAAAAAATGGCAGAAAAGGCAATGACAGTGGAGGAAGGTACCCGCCAGTTTCATGTCGGTGACCTTGCGGTCTATCCCGCCCATGGCGTGGGCCGTATTGAAGCCATAGAGTCCCGCGAGATCAATGGGAAAAAACAGGATTTTTACATCATGAAAATCCTGGAAAACGGCATGGTCATCATGATCCCCACGGACAATGTGGAAAACGTTGGATTGCGGGATGTCATCGGCAAGCAGGATATTTCCAAAGTCTATGCGGTCATGACCAATAAGACGGGTACACAACAGGACAACCAGACCTGGAATCGTCGTTACCGTGATTATATGGAGAAAATCAAAAGCGGAAGCCTCTATGATGTGGCGGCGGTGTTCAGGGATCTCTTTGTTTTGAAACTGACCAAGGATCTTTCCTTTGGAGAACGCAAACTCCTGGATACGGCCCAGGGACTCCTTTTAAAGGAGCTGAGTCTCGCCAAAGAAACCGATGAAAAAAGCATGTTGACGGAAATAGAAAAACTCTTTTCTGCGTGAGCCTTTACCCTTTGGATATGGATTCTGAAAATTCGGGCGCTTTCTGCCATCAGGTCACCCAGGCCGATGACGGTAAGCGCCTGGATGTTTTTCTGGCGGAGTGCATGGAAAGTCTGAGCCGTTCTCTGGTTGCCCAGATGGTGCGGGAGGGGATTGTCCATGTGGATGGCAAGCCTGCCAAGCCTTCTTTGAAATTGAAACCTGGACAAAGGGTCCATGGAATGGCACCTGCATTGAAACCCAGTGCCCTTGTGCCTCAGGATCTGGAGCTTGACATTGTCTACGAGGATGCGCACCTGCTGGTGCTGAACAAAGCCGCAGGAATGGTGGTGCATCCGGCCCCTGGACATCCCGATGGCACCTTGGTCAATGCCCTTCTGCACCACTGTCCGGATCTCGGTGGCATTGGTGGGGAGGCCAGGCCTGGCATTGTTCACCGTCTGGACAAGGATACTTCAGGCCTCATGGTCGTGGCCAAGCATCAGCTGGCCCATGAACGATTGGTTCTCATGTTTCATGACAGACTGACGGAAAAGCGGTATGAGACCCTGGTATGGGGAGAGATGGCCAATGAGAGTGGTCGCCTGGATGCCCCCATTGGGAGACATCCCGTGGACAGAAAACGCATGGCGGCTCACGCCCCCTCCGGCAGACAAGCCCTTTCCCTGTGGCGGGTGAAGGGACGCTATTCCGGGGTGACACGGCTTGAAGTGGAAATAAAGACCGGGCGTACCCATCAGATCCGGGTCCACCTTGCCCATGCCGGTCATCCCATTGTGGGGGATGAGCTGTACGGTCTGCGCAAGGTGGGAGACAGAATCCGGGATTCGTGGATGCGGGCCCGGCTTGCACAGGTCACGCGGCAGATGCTCCATGCGCGGTTTCTGGCTTTCCCACATCCTGTGGGCGGCAGGGCCATGGTGTTTGAATCCAACCTGCCTGAGGATATGGGAAACCTGATCAGGGACTTGGCCCCATGGCAGGTGAAAGGGAATGAAAGCTGTGCAGGATCTTTTTGAAAAAGCAGATACCATCTATGAAGAGCTTCATGAAAGGCTTCTTCCCCTGATGGAAGAGGCCATTTGTGGCCCAGGATGCGCCTTTTGCTGTACGGGAGCAGGGAGTATTGATATCAGCACCCTTGAGGGCTTGCGCATTCTTCTCCATGTGGAATCCCTGCCCCAGGAGATGCAGGGCAGAATCCGTAAGGCTGTGACCAAGGACCACAAAAACCGGCGTCAGGAAAGGCGGGCATCCTGTCCTTTTCTGCGTAAAAACCGAACTTGCAGCATTTACGAGATCCGTCCCCTGGTCTGTCGTCGTCTGTATTCTCTGGAGCCTTGCCTGGCGCGGGGACCTGTGCTTCACAAAGAGGCCATTGCCCTTGGAAGGGAAGCCCGGGATAAGATGCAGCGTCTCGACATGCAGGGATATTCCGGTCACATCTCTTATATCCTTGGACTTTTTGATGAGCCAGGTTTCAGAACCCTGTACCTTGCCGGAGGTTTTGATCCTTCCCGGGTAATGAGCTATGGAAAGGACCATAAACTTGTGATCCACCGATCTATCCACGGAAAAACCTGAATATGCCATGGGGCGAAGGGAAGGCCCCGGATGTGGAGCGATGCATGCCGTCATCTGAAAAATCCCGCAGACCCCGCCTTGTGGATACCCACTGCCATCTCCAGGATGACAGAATCACCAACGCGCTCTCCTCCCTTCTTTTGGAAGCAAGGGCGGCGGGGGTCGGTTATTTTGTATGCTGCGGTGCGGAGGAGGATGACTGGGATCGAGTGCGGATTCTTTCCCTTTCCCATGAGGGGGTGGTGCCTTTTTTCGGACTGCATCCCTTTTATGTGGAGACCCGGAGCCTTCGCTGGGATCTGGCTCTGGGGGATCTGCTTTCTGCCATGCCGGACGCGGGGGTGGGAGAGGTGGGGCTGGATGGGATGGCTGTGCGCCATAGTCTGGAGGAACAGGAAAAGGTTCTGATTACCCAGCTTCGCCTGGCGCGGGATCTGAAAAGGCCCCTTTCCCTCCATTGTCGAAAAGCCTGGGGCCGTATGCTGGGGATTTTAAAAAAGGAGGGCGGACTTCCCCATGGAGGCGCTTTCCATGCCTGGTCCGGATCCCCGGACATGGTACCTGAGGTGGAGAAACTGGGAGCTTATATCGGCTTTGCGGGATCCCTGACCCGCATGGCCAATCGTAAGGTAGCCCGGAGCGCCCTCGTGGCATCGCCTGATCGCATACTCATTGAAACCGATGCCCCGGATATTCCACCGGAGGGGGTCGAAAGTCAAATGAACGAACCTGCCTGGTTGATCCGAACCTTTGATGCTCTGGCGCGGATCCGGAACCTGGCGGATCTGGCCCTCGCAGAACAATTGTTCCGTAACAGCCAGAATTTTCTATCTTTTCTTTCTGGAGTGCGCCTTTTACCATGAACCCGGCTTTTTCACGTATTGTACAGTTGATGGGTAAGGAGGCTTTCGAGCGTCTGCAAGGGGCGCGGGTGACGATCTGTGGCATGGGAGCTGTGGGGTCCTTTGCGGTGGAAGCCCTGGCCCGCAGTGGGGTGGGGCACCTGCGTCTTGTGGATTTTGACGTGGTGGAGGCATCCAATATGAATCGTCAGCTTTTTGCTCTGCATTCCAGCCTGGGGCAGCCTAAGGTGGCACTTGCCGCAGCCCGGGTCCGGGATATTGCCCCAGGTTGCACCGTCGAGGCCCTGAATCTTTTCATTGATTCCGATTCCCTGCCCCGTATCCTGGACAATGCGCCCCATGTGGTGCTGGACGCCATTGATGGTCTGAACTCCAAAGTGATGTTGATCCGGGAAGCGCTTTTGCAGGATCTTTATATCATCAGCAGCATGGGTGCTGCTACGCGCTATGATCCGGGGGCCATCCAGGTGGCGGATATTTCCAAAACCCATCACTGCCCCCTGGCCCGGATGGTGCGGCGCCGACTGCACCGATTCGGTATTGAAAAGGGGCTTGTCTGTGTTTTTTCTCCGGAGCCTCCCCAGAATGCAGAAGTACCGGTGGTGCAGAGACCGGAAACCCAGACCAGGGGGCGGACCCGAACGCCCTTGGGTTCTCTGGCCCACGTGACCGGCAGCTTTGGCTTGCGCATGGCGGGTCTGGCTCTGGACCGGATTTTGGAGAGAAGGCCTGACGAAAGGGATAAAGGAGGCAGCGAATGATCCAGATGGTCTACATGACGGCGGGAAGCCAGGAGGAAGCGGAGAAGCTGGCGCGGATCCTTGTGGCAGAAGGGCTTGCAGGTTGCATCAATGTGTTTTCCGGAATGCGCTCTTTTTATGTCTGGGAAGGAGAAAGTCAGGAAAGCAGCGAGTGGGTGCTTGTGGCCAAAACAACCCCAGAGGTGTTTCCGAAGCTGCGTGAACGGGTGCTGACCCTGCATACCTATGCCTGTCCCTGCATTCTTGCCCTGGATGTGGTGGATGGGCATGGACCTTTTATGGATTGGGTTTCGCAAGGAGTGCAGAAGGCCTGAGCCTTGCGGCCATTGTTGTTTTGGATGGGGATTTTTTTTTGATAGATAAAATTTATTTGACCCCTCCGGAAGCAGGCGTTACTTTGCGGAATAAGGGAGACCGTAAGCCCTTTTCGTTTCTGCCGACAAACCCTGCGCCATTTTACGGCGTAGAGAAAGGATTTTTTCATGTTCACGGTAACACCGGATGCACAAAAGGAAGTGGCGGCTTTTTTCCAGGGTAAGGAAATTCAGCCCATTCGTATTTTCATTCACGGCGGCGGTTGTGGCGGCCCGATGGTGGCAATGGCCCTGGATGAGGAAAAGGAAAGCGATGTGCGCTTTGATGTGGCTGGCATTCCCTACGTGGTGGAAAAGGATCTGTTTGAAGCAGGAAAGCCCTTTGAGATCGCCTTTAACGGGATGGGTTTTGCTGTGAATTCCAGCATCAAACTGGAAGGCGGGGGCGGATGCTCCGGCTGCAGCTCTTCGGGTTCCTGCGGCTGCTGATTTTTTGATAAAAATTTTAAAGAGAAAAAAAGATCTGTTCTTGAAAAAAAGAGGACAGATCTTTTTTTTATGTCTGGGGCGTGAGATTCACGGGGAAATTTTCTTTTCGAGGGCCTGGGCTACGGCAATGTCTGCTTCAAGAAGATCTAAAGCGAGGAGCTCCTTGGGTTTGATCCACAGAATGCGGTCATGGACCCGGAGCTGGAAGTGAGGATCCGGACTGTGGGCAAAAAAGACGTGAAGCCTGAGTTCGCCGTCAGTGCGTCTGTGGCGGGATTCCATGAAAAATTCCGGAGGGTCAATGGAAACGCCCAGTTCTTCAGAGATCTCCCGGACAATGCAGGCTTCCGGGCTTTCCCCTTCACGGATTTTGCCCCCTGGAAATTCCCATTTTCCTCCCTGGGGCTGGTCAGGAGATCTGCGGGCGATGAGTACCTGATCGTTGTTCCTGAAAACAGCGGCTGTGACATGCAGGATATTCATTCGGAATATCCTCCGCCGCATCCGGTCTGGGGTCTGTAGGGTGCGGGAGATATTTCATAGCGTCGCATGATCTGCTGAAGCGCCTGACGTTCCAGGCCACAAGCCTTGGCCGCACGGCTGACGTTGCCCCGGTTGCGTTTCAGCAGCCTTGCAATGTAGACATGATTGAATCCCTTGAGTGCCTCTTCTTTGGCGTCCTTGTAGTTGGCCTGGTTCAGGGCTGCGGAGCAGGGACCCAGAGGTTTGGGGCCCGAAAGATGAACGTCATCGGGACCGATTTCCAGGGTATTGGAAAACAAGATTCCCTGAATGAGGGTATTTTCCAGTTCCCGGATGTTTCCCTCCCAGGGGTGAGCCACAAGGCGTTTCATGAGATCCGGGGCAATATGTTTTCCGTGCTTTTTAAGTTTATGGCAGTTTTTTTCAAGGAGGGCCTGGGCAAGGGGAGGGATATCCTCAGGTCTTTCCCGCAGAGGGGGCAGGTGGATATGCCGCTTGGCCATGGCCTGGTAAAAATTCTCGTCGAAGTGCTGGTCTTCAACTTTTTTTTTAAGATTTCTCCGGGTGGAGGCGAGGATGCGCACACCCGGATGGGGTGGAGCGGATGTGAGCAGATTGGAAAGTCGTTTCTGAACGGAAAGAGCCAGATCCCCGATTTCGTCAAGAAAAAGGGTGCCTCCCTGGGCGGCGGCGAGAAAACCTTCTTTTTTTGGGGAGAAATCCTGACGATTGTCAGTGGATTCCCCAAAAATTTCGTTTTCAAGAAGGTTTTCTCCGATACTGGGGCAGTGTACCCGGATAAAAGGTTCCTTTGCCCTGGGGCTGCGCTGATGGAGGGTGCGGGCGGCCAATTCCTTTCCCGTGCCCGATTCACCGGTGATGAGCACAGGATCTTCGGTGGGGGCAATCATCAGAATGGCGTCAAGAACATCTTTCATGGCGCTGGATTGACCGGCTATGCGGGAAAAGATTTTGTGACAGTGACAATCCTGGCTGAGTTTTTGTTTTTCCCGGATCAGAAGGCAGCGCTCCAAAGCCCGTCGGATGGCAGGTCCGAGGGAAAGGGGGGTGAGGGGCATCTCCAGGAGATCGTATGCCCCGGTTTCCAAGGCCTCTGTGGCGAGATTCTCGCCTGTCTCCACCCCAAAAAGAAGGATGGTGGGGTCCGAATGCATGGCCAACAGATCTTTTAAAAAATGTAGTGGATCGGGTCCGGAGGCGCGGACATCCATGAAAACCAGATCATACACATGGGGAGAGAAGCACTGGAGGGCGCTTTCCTTGCTGTCAGCGGTGCTGGCGGCGCAGGCGCAGGCTCCCGAAAGTGCCTGCTGGAGGGTCAGGAGGGCGTCCTGTTCGTCTGTAATGATAAGGATACGGGCTGGTGTCACGTTTTTTGTGTCTTTATGCCTTTAAAAGTTTCATGCAGGGATCCGGGTTTTCTAAGGAAAGCTTTTTTAACCGGATGGGGCGGGGCTATCACATTGCCCCAATCCCTGGGTCCTGGATATTTTGTTTCTCTTATCAGTCTTTTGTAATGGGGTCAAAGCGGAAGAGGGGACACCCCTGGCAGGCATCCAGGCCTGGCCAGGGATGGTCCCCCTTGCCCACGAGGGAGGTTCCGCCATGGGCCTGCTGCCGCTTTCCGAGCTGCTCCACGGTGGGCAGAAAATGGCTTCCCGGCAGGGTGAGATTCATATATCCCATTTCTGTTTTTCCCGAGGCCTTGGAACCTGCGCACATGGTGTTCATGTTGGGGCTTTGTTGAAGATGGGCCCATACGCTGCCGCCACATACGGCGGAATTGGGCGTGTGGCGGAAATTCAGGTGGGTTTTACCCATGGCGGCCATGTAATCATTGAGGATATGGTAGCCCTGGAAGGGGAGTACCATCATGTATACGACGTCCGGTGTGCGGCCCAGGCCATCAAAGGTATCAAGGGGAGCCAGATAGACCCCCTGGTAGCGGCCAGGGGGAAGATGCACCTTGTCTCTGGCAGCCTGAAGGGAAAGGTCCGGATCCAGCAGGTATTTCTGGTGAGCCTTTGCGTCAGGAATATTTTCCACTTCCCGAAATCCGAATCCAAGTTGGGCATTCCGACACAAAAGGCGCTCTTTTTCCATGAAAAGAGCGTATCGCGCCTGCCGTGCGGCGGTCACATACTGGCAGAAGGTGAGTTTGTTTCGGGTTTTGTGGGTCTGGGGCAGATCGCATGCCCTTTCTTCCTGGGTGACAAAGAGGAGGCCAACGGGGTCAAAGTCCAGTCTGAAGGCGAAAATGAGGCGGTCTAAGGCTTCTTTATAGGTCATGTCTTTCCTCCATGGATAATATTTTCAGCGGCAGGGTACGCGTATTTTTCCCGAAGGGCAAGGGGAGGAAAGCCAGGACAGGCCTGCCGCTTTGGGTTGGCGCTGCAAGCACTCTGCTGCGCCTTTGGGGAGTTGCGGGTTGCAAAGTATAAAGAAAGGGCGGGGCTGAGAGGCCTTTCCATGCAGGACTCAGCGTCTGAAAAGGGGGGCTGGGGCTGGTATGGAAGATGCATTAAATTTTATTTGTTAATTTCTGGATTTTGACCTTAAAAATAAGTGTAAAATCCCTTGACAGGCGGCGCTGGTTTTTGCAATAGGATAAATCCTTAAATGCAGTGCAGGGATGGGTACGGAGTTTTGGCTTTTTGCTTCTCCGGTCGACAAGGAGGTCTCGGCGCCGTACTTTTGTTTTTTTGTACTGAAACCGTTGTTTTTAGTTCGTACTGGCGAATTCAAGCTTCAGGAGTCCTTATAAGATGCTGATCGAAGAGCAGTCCCTCATTGAGTATATGTACATCATGCTCTTTTTAGGTGTGGGCTTCATGGCGGCCTTTGCACCTTTTATTGTGGCCTGGTTTCTGGCTCCCCGCAGAAAACTCACGGCCCACCATGTCACCAACTATGAGTGCGGCATGGAGCCCTATGGCCAGGCCTGGGATTTTCGTTACGGGGTGGCCTATTACCTCTACGCCCTCATCTTTCTGGCCTTTGATGTGGATATTCTCTTCCTCTACCCCGTGGCAACGGCTTTCCATAATGCGGAACCCCTGCGCGCGGTGGTGGAATTCATCATTTTTGTGGGTATTCTGTCCCTTGCCATCATTTATGCCTGGGTCAAAGGAGTCTTCAATTGGCAGAGAAGAAACAATTCATAAGCCTTGACGCCCATGTGGCGGAACTTTCGGCCAGGGTCGGAAACGATTCCGGCCTGGAGCTGGTCTCGCCCGGTCCCCTCATGCGGCTGGAGCTTGCGGAAAAAATCACCCAGCTCTGTCAGGCCAACTCCCTCTGGCCCATGACCTTCGGTCTCGCCTGCTGCGCCATTGAGATGATGGCCGTGGGCATGGCCCGCTTTGATATTTCCCGGTACGGAGCTGAGGTCTTTCGGCCCTCTCCCCGACAGAGCGATCTCATGATCGTGGCGGGCACGGTGAACAAGAAAATGGCCGAGGCCGTGGTGACCCTCTATGAGCAGATGGCCTACCCGAAATGGGTTATTGCCATGGGCAACTGCGCCATCTCCGGCGGGCCCTTTGCCGTTGCGGAGAATTACGCGGTGGTGGAAGGGGTGGACAAGCTCATTCCCGTGGATGTCTATGTGCCGGGCTGCCCTCCGAGACCCGAAGGGCTCATTGAGGGGATTCTCAAGCTTCAGGAGAAAATCGCCGGAACCCGCCATCCCTTCCCCCAGAACCGTCATCCGCAAAGGGGGGGCAAGGCATGAAGGCAGAAACCCTGATCAGCCGCATGGAGGCTTTCTCGTTGAAGCCCGCAGACTATGCCGTAAAGGGCGTGCATGTGGAGGGGCTTCTTGAAAAGGAAGACTGGCGCAAAGCGGCCAGCGCATTGTTTGCCGAAGGTTTTTACCTTGTCTTTGTCAGCGCCGTATCCCTGAAGCCCGCCGCCTGTATTGTCTGTCAGTTTGCCCGGCACGACAGTCTTCTGCGGGTGAACCTCCGGATGTTCGCCTTAAACGACGAGGCTCCCACCATTTCGGACATCTTCCATGGCGCCGCCTGGTATGAGCGGGAAATCCACGATTTCTTCGGCATCACCTTCACAGGCAACGAGGATATGCGTCCCCTCATCCTTTCGGAGCTGGATGCGGGCTTTCATCCCCTGCGCAAGGGAGATGCGGCCTGTCTGGAGGCGGAAAAACTGGGTTTTATCGTGGTGGAGAGGGAGGCGGAATCCGCAGCCCAGGAAACCCCAAGTCAAGGGAGCCCTGAAAGCGCATGATGAACGAAGCACACAAGGATAAGGGGCGGCATCGCTTCCTCCTCAACATGGGACCCCAGCACCCCGCCACCCACGGGGTTCTCCGTCTGGTGCTGGAAATGGACGGGGAGTATGTCCTGCATCTCGATCCCGTCCTTGGCTATGGCCACAGGATGCATGAGAAAATGGGCGAATCCCGGCCCTGGCCCGCCTTTCTGCCCAACACGGCCCGCATGGATTATCTGGCGGCCCTGCCTTACAACCATGGCTATGTCAGCCTTGTGGAAAAAATGGCAGGTATCGAGGTTCCCCGCAGGGCGGAGTTCATCCGTGTTGCCACCTCGGAGCTGAACCGCATCGCAAGCCATCTGCTCTGGGTGGGGGCCTTTCTTCTGGATCTCGGGGCCTTTACCCCCATTCTCTACGCCTTTGATGACCGGGAAGAAATTCTCGATATTCTGGAAGACATCACGGGTAGCCGCCTCACCTATTCCTATTTCCGGGTGGGTGGGGTGTACCGGGATGTGGATGAAAAATTTGTCGAGCGGAGCCGGACCTTTATCCAGAGGATGCGCAAGCGGCTGGATATTTACCATAAACTGGTTACGGGTAACATCATCTTCATCAAGCGTTGTGAGGGCATTGGCATCATCACCGAAGAAATGGCCCGCCGCTATGGCGTGACCGGGGCCAACCTCAGGGGATCGGGCATTGCCTATGACATCCGCCGGGCGGAACCCTATTCCGTGTATCCGGAGCTGGATTTTGAGGTACCCGTGGGGAAAAACGGTGACAGCTATGATCGCTATCTGGTTCGGATGCAGGAAATCGAGCAGAGCCTTCGTATTCTGGAACAGGCCCTGGACAGGCTGCCCGAAGGGGAGTTTAAGGGGAAAACGCCCAAAAAGATCAAACTGCCGCCCCATGCCGCCTCCTTTTCCGTGGAAGCGGCCAGGGGGGAGCTTCTCTATTATATGGTGGGCCAGGATTCGGATATTCCCTATCGCCTCAAGGTGCGGGTGCCTTCCTATGCCAACTTAAGCCTCATTGCTGAGCTCTGCCAGGGGATGCTGATTTCGGATCTTGTGACCGTGATGGGCAGCCTTGACCTCGTAATCCCGGAAATTGACAGGTAAATACCATGATGGATATTGCTTTTTTACCGCCTGAGCTTGTACGCATGCTGATCTGCGCCCTTCTGGTGGTCTCCGTGGTCTTTGTGAACGCCCTTTTCATGGTGTACGCGGAAAGGAAGATCGCAGGGCACATCCAGCGCAGGCCCGGTCCCTATGAGGTGGGCTGGCACGGGATTCTCCAGACCCTGGTGGACGGGCTCAAGCTCATGACCAAAGAGCTGGTGGTGCCCAACACCGCCAACCGCCTTTTGTTCCGGGTGGCCCCGCTTCTGGCCTTTACCCCCGTGGTCATGCCTTTTCTTGTGCTGCCCTTTTCCGAGAAGCTGACCGTTCTGGATCTCGATATTGGCCTCATCTTCATCCTTGCCATGGCCAGCCTCAACGTCATGGCCATTCTTGTGGCGGGCTGGAGTTCCAACAACAAGTATGGTCTTTTCGGCGCCATGCGCTCTGTGGCGCAGAATATCGCCTATGAAATTCCCATTCTGCTCTCCCTTCTGGCTGTGGTGCTCATCACCAATTCCTTCAGCATGAAAACCATTGTACACGCCCAGATTTCAGGGCTCTGGTTCTGCCTTGTGCAGCCTGTGGCCTTTATCATTTATCTGGTGGCGGCCGTGGCGGAAACCAACCGGGCGCCCTTTGACCTTCCTGAGGCGGAAAGTGAGCTCACCGCAGGCTTCCACACGGAATACTCGGGGATGGGCTTTGGCCTCTTTTTCCTTGGTGAATACACCAACATGTTTGTCGTGAGCAGTGTTGCCGTTGCCGTATTCCTTGGCGGATGGAGCGGCCTGCCCCTTCCCATGGACGCATGGACGGGAGCCCTCTGGTTCCTTGTGAAGGTGTATATCCTGATGTTCATCATGATCTGGATCCGCTGGACGTATCCCAGGGTGCGTTTTGACCAGCTCATGAATCTTTCCTGGAAATACCTGATTCCCTTTGCGCTCCTTAACCTCATTGTAACGGCGGTGATCGTAAAACTATGAGCGGCTATTTTTCCGACCTCTACCAGGGCACAAAAAGTCTGCTGGTGGGCCTTGGCGTGACCTTCAGGGAAATGCTCAGGCCGACGGTGACGGTGCATTACCCCCGTGAAAGCCTCACCATCACTCCCAATTTCAGGGGGCATATCGAGCTTGTGCCGGATGATGAAACGGGCGCTACCCGCTGCATCACCTGCGGCATGTGCGCCAAGGCCTGTCCTTCGGCCTGCATCACGGTGCGCAGTGAAAAACCGGAAGGCTCCAAGAAGAAGGTACTGACGGGCTTTGAGCTGGATTTTACCCGCTGCAGTCTCTGCGGCATCTGTGTGGAAAGCTGCCCTGCGGATGCCATTGCCTATTCCCAGGATTACAGACTGGCAGGATTTTCCCGTGAGGACTTCCACATGGATCTTCTCCTGCGCCTCGGAAAGGGAGGTCATTCATGACAGCCTATGTTTTCATCGCAGAGGCCCTCTTTTTCGCCTTTGTGGTGCTCATCTTCATGGGAGCCCTTCTGGCCGTGCATGCAAGGCTGCTCATGCATGCGGTTTTAGGCCTTGCGGTCTGCCTTCTCGGTGTGGCGGGGATTTATTTTTATCTCGGCAGCATCTTCCTCACCATGATGCAGATCCTCATTTATGTGGGGGCCATCTGTATTCTCATGGTTTTCGGGGTCATGGTGGGCTACACGCCCCAGGAGATCGCAGAAAGCAATTTAAAGGGCAAAAACCGTTTTCTGGCCTTAGGCGCTGCCTTTTCCGGTTTTGTTCTGCTCCTGACCGCTCTGCTCCGGGCCACCTTCAGACCGGCTGCGGAAACCGTGGGAGATTTTTCCCTGCCCTGGCTGGGGGAAACCCTTCTGTACCGCTACTGCCTTGCCTTTGAACTCATTTCCGTGGTGCTGCTGGCCGCCATCATCGGCGCCATCATCCTTGCCACCGGCGGAAGGGAGACGGAAAAATGCTGAGTGTAAGTACAAGTCTCACCACCTACCTTGTCATTGCCCTGGTGCTTTTTGTCATGGGGATTTATGGCATGGTGCGTCACCGCTCCTTCATGGGCATGCTCATTTCAACGGAGCTGATCCTCTGCGGCGCTTCCATCAATTTCATGGCCTTTAACCGCTTTGTTCTGGCGGATCCGGCCACAGGCCAGGTCTTCACCCTTTTCATCATGGGGATTGCCGCTGCCGAAGCCGCCATTGTGGTCAGTTTCATTCTGGCCGTTTACCGTACGTACAGAACCGATGACCCCAGTGCGGTTCAGGATCTGCGTCATTAACCCGAAGCCAATTTGAGGCAAACCGGTATGGAAACCATGATTACCAGCAAGATTCTCCTGCCCGTGCTCCTGCCCATGCTCACGGCCATGGCCGTGATGGCTTCGGGCGCACGGCCCAACCTCAGGGAATCCTTTTCCCTTGCAGGCGCGGTGCTGACCTTCATCTCCGTGGCCCTGCTCCTGCCCCATATCCTGAAGGGGGGAAGTTACGCCTATACCTTCTTTGAACTCTGGCCCGGCATTTCCGTGAAGCTTCACATTGATGCCTTAGGGCTCCTGTTTGCCGGTACGGCTTCTTTTCTCTGGATTCTTGCGGCCATTTACTGCATCGGCTACATGCGGGGCTTAAACGAGCATGCCCAGACCCGTTTCTACGTCTGCTACGCCGTTTCCGTGGGTGCGGCCCTGGGCGGGGCCTTCTCGGGCAGCCTTTTCACCCTCTACCTTTTTTATGAGATTGTTTCCATCTTCACCTATCCTCTGGTCATGCACCATCAGGATGAGGAAGGTTATGCCGGAGCAAGGCAGTACATTGTCTATCTCATGTTCACCTCCAAGGCCTTTCTTCTTCCGGCCATGGCCATCATCTACGTGCAGTGCGGCACCCTGGATTTTGCCGCAGGCAGCATCGCTTCCGGTATCTTCCCGGCGGACGCTTCCCGCTTCCTTGTGGGGGTAAGCTACATCCTGCTCTTTTTCGGCTTTGCCAAAGCCGGTGTCATGCCCCTTCACTCCTGGCTGCCCTCGGCCATGGTGGCCCCCACGCCGGTTTCCGCCCTGCTCCATGCGGTGGTGGTGGTCAAGATCGGGGTCTTTTCCGTCTGCCGCATCATGCTTTCTGTGTATGGGGTGGATCTTCTCGCGGATACGGGGCTTGGGCTGATCACGGCCTATTTTGTGAGCTTTACCATCATCACGGCTTCCGCCATTGCACTCACCAAAACCAACCTCAAGGCAAGGCTTGCCTATTCCACGGTGAGTCAGCTCTCCTATATTATTCTCGGCGTAGCCCTTCTGACCCCCAACGGCATCACAGGCGGTCTCATCCACATCGCCAACCACGGTTTTGCCAAGATCACCCTCTTTTTTGCGGCGGGCTGCATCTTTGTGGCCACCCAGAAAAAGGACATCCGGGAAATGGCGGGCTTAGGCTTTGCCATGCCGCTTACCATGCTGGCCTTTGGCCTTGCCTCCCTTTCCATGATCGGGGTGCCGCCGGTATCGGGCTTTGTGTCCAAGTGGTATCTGGCTCTCGGCACCATGGACATCAACAACCTGATTCTGCTGACGGTGCTCCTGGTGAGCTCCCTTCTCAATGCCGGATATTTTGTTCCCGTGGTACTCACGGCCTTTTTCGGTAAACCCGAAGACGGGGGAGGCGGGCCGTCCGGTGTCCGGATGCTCGAAACCCGTCCGCTGATTCTGTTGATGGTGATTCCCTTATGCATTACTGCGGCCATTTCCGTACTCATCGGCATCCGGCCGGATCTGCTGCTGACCCTTGTCCATCTTCTGATGTGAGGCTTTTATGGGACGATTCATGACCTGGCTCCGGGAGCGGGCCTTGTGGTTCAAATGGGCATTTTTCGCCTTTCTTGGTGGGGCGGTGGCCTATGATTTCATGGCAGAACGCCATGACCCCCATTTTTTCGGGGACACCCTGATCGGATTCTGGAGCGTATTCGCCCTTCTGGGCTGCCTTGGCATGATTGTGCTGTGCAAGGGCATTTCCCACGCCTGGCTTATGAAGCAAGAGGATTATTACGATGACAAGTAGTATGCTTTCGCCTCTGGCCCTGCTGCACCCCTGGCTTGTGCATCCGGCCACCCTTTTTATCCTGGGGGCCCTGCTCATGCCGGTGTTCTGCCGGGCGAAACTGAAAAACGCCGCCCTGGTGATCATTCCCCTGCTGGCCTTCTTTCAGATCAATGCCCTGCCCGAAACCTTTGGTCAGGTGTCCTGGATGGGCTTTGATCTTGTTTTTGGCAAGGTGGACAAGCTCACCTATGTCTTCCTCCATGTCTTCACCCTCATGGCGGTGATCGGTTCCCTTTTTGCCCTCAAGGTGGAGGACTGGGGCCAGCACACCGCCGCCTGGCTCTATGTGGCGGGTTCTCTCGGGGTGACGCTGGCCGGGGATTACCTCACCCTCTTTGTCTTCTGGGAGCTCATGGCCGTGGCTTCCACCTTTCTTGTCTGGTACAGGAAAAAGAAAAAGTCCATGGAGGCGGGTTTCCGCTATCTTCTGGTGCATATGCTGGGGGGCCTTGTGCTTCTGGCGGGGATCTTCCTCAAATACCGGGCCACGGGCGGGGATCTTTCCTTTGTGCAGATTCTGCCCTCGGATGCGGGTCTTGCCGATTACCTCATCATGATCGGTTTCATGCTCAATGCCGCCGTGCCGCCCATCCATGCCTGGCTGCCCGATGCCTATCCCGAAGCCACGGTGACAGGGGCGGTCTTTATGTGCGCCTTTACCACCAAAACGGCGGTGTATGTCCTTGCCAGAGCCTTTCCCGGCTTTGAGGCCCTTGCCATTCTGGGGGCCATCATGACCCTTTACGGGGTTGCCTACGCCGTCATCGAAAACGATGCCCGGCGTATCCTCGCCTATCACATTGTCAGTCAGGTGGGGTACATGGTCTGCGGTGTGGGGATCGGAACGGCCATGGCCCTCAATGGTGCTGTGGCCCATGCCTATGCCCATATTCTTTACAAGGCCCTGCTCTTCATGGGTGCCGGGGCTGTACTGGAAATGACGGGCCGCTCCAAACTCAACGAGCTGGGTGGACTCTACGGAAAAATGCCCCTGACCCTGATCTTCACCGTCATCGGCGGCATCGCCATCTCGGGCTTTCCCCTTACCTCGGGCTTTGTGTCCAAATCCATGATCATCGCCGCAGCGGGCGAGGCCCACAGAACGGGGCTTCTCCTCATGCTCTCCCTTGCGGCCGTGGGGACCTTCCTTTCCGTGGGTATCAAGCTGCCCTATTACATCTGGTATGGCGGTAAATCCGAGCCTTCGGTACCCCATGCCCAGGATCCTCCGGGGTGCATGCTCTGGGCCATGGCCATGGCGGCCTTCATGTGCTTTTTCCTTGGGGTGTATCCGGAGTTTCTCTACCGCATGCTGCCCTTTGACGTGAATTATGAACCCTACACGGCCTACCACCTCTCCGAAACCCTCCAGCTTCTGGGCTTCACGGGGCTGGGTTTCTACCTCATGGTGAAAAAACTGGGGCCGGAGCCGAAGATGAATCTCGATCTGGACTGGTTCTACCGCAAGGGAAGCCTTGGCTTCATGGCCTTTGCAAAGGGGCCTCTGTCCCGGGCCAACGACTGGGTGGGGGAGGTGTACCGCACCATCGGCCTTGCCTGGACCATGGTGACGGCCAGAGCCCTGTCCTGGTTTGACAGGGAAGGCATTGATTATGTGGTGGACGGCTCCGCCAAAGGGGTGCTGGATGCGGGAGACAGACTCCGCCAGGCCCAGACGGGAAAAATTCAGCATTACATCGGCGCTGCGGCGATCCTGCTGTTTGGCATTATGATCGTGGTGATCCTCCTTTAAAAAACCGAAGACCCGGATACGGTATTCAAGATGACAAATGTTCTCCTTTCCAACAGTCTGGCTTATCCCATTCTCTCGGTGGTGCTGCTGACGCCTCTGGCCGGCGCTGCCTGCTGCTTTTTCATCCGGAACCAGACCGTCCTGAAACTCTGGGGTCTTCTGGTCACCCTCATGACAGCGGCGCTGAGCCTGCCGCTCTGGACGGCCTTTGACCGCAGCACGGCAGCCTATCAGTTTGTGGAGGTGCTGGACTGGTTTCCCACCATCGGCCTTTCCTATCAGCTGGGGGTGGACGGCATTTCCGTTCTTCTGGTGCTGCTCACCACCCTCATCATGCCCCTTTGCATTCTCTGCTCCTGGAAATACATTGAGCACCGCCTGGCGGAATTCATCTTTGCCATTCTTGTGATGGAAACCGCCATGATCGGGGTTTTTGTCAGCCTGAACACGGTGCTCTTCTATATTTTCTGGGAAGCCATGCTCATCCCCATGTACCTGCTCATCGCGGTCTGGGGCGGACCCCGCAAGGATTATGCGGCCATCAAGTTCTTCCTCTATACCTTTGTGGCCTCCATCTTCTTTCTTGTGGCCATCATCGCCCTCAGGGTCAAGGTGGGTACCTTCTTCATCCCGGATCTCATGGCAGCTTCCTACAGCTTTGGCTGGCAGGCCTGGATTTTTGCGGGCTGCGCTTTGGCCTTTGCCGTGAAGATTCCCATGTTTCCCTTCCACACCTGGCTTCCCGCCGCCCATGTGGAAGCGCCTACGGCGGGTTCCGTGATTCTGGCTTCCATTCTGTTAAAAATGGGTGGATACGGTTTTCTGCGTTTCTGTCTGCCCATGGCACCCCAGGCCACGGAATTTTTTGCCCCCTTTCTCATCGTCCTCTCCCTGGTGGGCATCCTTTACGGCGGTTATCTGGCCCTGGGCCAGAGTGACATCAAAAAACTCATTGCCTATTCCTCCGTGGGCCACATGGGCTTTGTGACCTTAGGGATTTTCCTTCTCAACATGGAAGGTCTCAAAGGGGCCATGCTTCAGATGATCAACCACGGCATCACCACGGGTGCCCTCTTTATCTGCATCGGCATCATCTATGAGCGCACCCACTCCAGGGAGCTTCAAGACAATGCGGCGCTGGGCATGTTCATGCCGGTCTATGTGACCTTCCTCGGGATCTTTTCCCTTTCTTCCCTGGCCTTCCCCGGAACCAACAGCTTTGTGGGCGAGTTTCTCGTTCTCATGGGGGCATTCCGAAGCCAGCCCCTGGTAGGTGCCATCGCCATTCCCGGTGCCATTCTGGCGGCGGCCTACATGCTGCGCATGCTTCAGAAGATGGTCTGGGACAAAAGTGACGGTCATGCCCATGCCCATTCCCATGGGGAGGCCGCACTGGAGGGCCTGCATGGACATGAAGGGGAAGAAGGGGGGCATGGCGATGAGCATGATCATGGTCATGGTCATGAAAGAAAACTCTGGGATCTGGATCTTCGGGAGATGGCCTGTCTGGCCTTTCTTGTGGTCTTTGTCTTCTGGATCGGTCTGCATCCCCAGCCCGTGCTTTCCGTGATGGATGCCAGCATCAGTCACCTTCTGGAACAGGTGGCCGCAGGTCAGGGGGCGCTTGGAGCCGGAACCGGTCACTGAAAGGGTTTTCGGGATAAAAGCTCCGGCGTTCAGGAATTTTTACTTCAGTTGTTTTGAACATGCACTTGCCAACCTCAAGGTTTAGGATCGATACACCATGGATATGATGGAATTTCTCCCCGAACTGGTCCTCATCGGGATGACCCTGGTCTTTTTCGGGCTTTCCCTGTTCAATGCCGCTCCGGCCCTGGTGGGCAGGGTTGCCCTGGGAGGCTCAGGTATTCTCATCCTTGCGGCTGTGGCTGGCCTGAACGCCGAAGGCATGCTCTTTTTTGACGCCTACCGTGTGGATCTGTTTTCCCAGACCTTCAAGCTGATCCTGGCCGCAGGTCTGGCCGGTGTTCTGGCCCTGGCTTCGGGGTTTCCGGGGGTACGCAGGGAGCTTTCTGCGGAATACGCCATGTTTCTTTCCATCTCCGCCATGGGACTCACCTTCCTTGTCAGTGCGGTGGAGCTGCTCACCCTTCTGCTCTGCCTTGAGATTTCCTCCTTTGCCCTTTATGTGGCCATTCCCATGCGCAAAGGGGCCCACCGCATCCAGTATGAAGCGGGCCTCAAGTACGTGCTCTTCGGAGCGCTCTCAACGGGCATCACGGTTTTTGGCATGAGCTATGTGGTGGGACTTACGGGAACCACCTATATTGCAGAACTCGGCCCCCTGCTGCCGGAGCTTCTTTCTTCCCAGCCCCTGGGGCTTATCGGTTTTCTTATGATTCTTGCGGGTTTTTTCTACAAGCTGGCCCTTTTTCCCATGCACTTCTGGACACCGGATGTCTATGAAGGGGCTGCCAACGAAACCACAGCCTTTGTGGCCACCCTGCCCAAGATCGCGGCCGTGGCCCTCCTCATCCGCCTTGTTGCGGCATGCGGCGTGGATTCCGGCCATCTTGTGTGGATTCTTGCGGTATTCGCCGTTCTTTCCATGACCTACGGTAACCTCGCAGCTCTGGTGCAGAACGATATCAAACGTCTTCTGGCCTATTCTTCCATCGCCCATGCCGGTTATGTCATGGTGGGTATCCTTGCCATGGGGCCCGAAGGCTTCAGTGCTGCCATCTATTATGTTTTCGGTTATCTTGTGATGAGCCTTGGCTGTTTCTATGTGGTCTGTCAGGTGGCGACTTCTGGTGAAAACTTAAGCTTCGATGGTCTGAAGGGCCTGCATCGCAGATCGCCTCTTCTTGCCTTCACCCTGGCCGTTGCGGCCTGTGGTATGGCGGGGATTCCCCCTGCCGTGGGTTTTCCCACCAAGTTTCTTGTGTTCACCGCAGCCATTTCCAAGGGCTATTACGGTCTTGTCATTCTTGCGGTGATCAATGCGGCCATCTCCGCCTTTTACTATCTGAAACTGGTGCGGGCCGCCTATGCCCTGCCTGAAGGAGAAGTGGCCGGGGAAAGACTTCGCCAGGGTCTTCCCGCAGCCGTTTTCGGTGTGCTGATTACCGCCGTGGTGCTGGGGGCAGGTCTTTTTCCGGAGTCCCTGGTGTCCATGGCAAAGGATGTGGTGGCTGTTTTGCTGTAAGTCTTTTGATTGATGTAGAGGTGTAAAATCCTGCCCTGCTGTCACTTGGATACAAGAGTCAGCAGGGTTTTTTGTCTTTTGAGGGAAGAAGCGGTCTAAAGGGAATCCTTAAAGAAGAGGAGATCCGGATAAAGCCCTATCCATGAGTGCGTTTTGCAGCTTCGCCACGGTAAAAAGGAGACTTCGTACCAGTAACGGGTGGATTTTCTGACTGACGATTGGGGCAGATGATTGGTCATATAAGGCAAATTTTTTTGTATTCCAGATCACTTGGGAATGCCCACATCATGTCCGGGGATTTTTTGAAAACGGCAGGTGGAAACCATGGAGAGAAGAGAAGGAAGAGGGGTTGGTTTGGGCCTTCCTTTTTTCCCACCCGGGTTTTTTCTTAGGGTTTCCCGGGTAAGAACAAGGATGAAAACGATTAAGACTACGTTTTTTTACTGGGTCAGCATCCAAACATAAAGTTCTTTGGTGGCAGGATCTTCCCACATCTGACGGATGATGGCCTGGATGGTTTCACCCGAAGTGGTCTGGATACTTACGGCCTCCATGTGAGTGCTGGCGCTTTCCCGGGTACCTGTGGTCTGAATGGCTTGCCAGGACTGGACCCGTGTGCCCTTCTGGCGGGCGATTTCATCAATGGCTCTGGAAATGGCCAATTCCCGCTGGGCGCTTACTCCCTTGATATGGGGGCGGGCAATTCCCACGCCACCCATGCGGCCTTCAATGGAGGGGTTCAGAATGAAGGAGGGACGGGTTTGGGCGTTCTGGGGACCTGTGCCGGAACTGTGGGGTGTACAGGCTGTGAAGATCAGGGTGGGTATGAGCAAGAGGAAAAGTTTTGTGGGCATGGAACCGGTCCTTTCGTGGCGGCGTGGGATGGCAGAAAAGCGCGGGATGCACTTGAATGCTTGTCCAGGTCTGCGCCGTCGCTCCCCATCTTTTTGATCCTGGGCCTCTGTCCCCAGGTCGGATCAGGTGCAGGGCAGAAAATGGGAAGGCAGACTGCCCATGGGGCAGCCTGCGCTTTGGAATCTGAATTAGTTATTAAAGTCCTGGAACTCTTTGGAAATCACCGCATCCAGCTCGTCATGGGCCTTCTTGGCCTGGAACTGCTGCCACAGGGCCTGGTCATTTTTGTAGGAGCTGGTAACGGCGTCTTTGGCGGCTACGCGGACGGCTTCAGGATCAAGGATCATCCACACAAAAAGTTCGCCATTGGGCGCACGCCACATGGAGCGCATCTTGGATCCGTTCAGGGTCTGGTTGGCCACCTGGCGGGAAACCTGGGAGGAAACGCGGTCAACGGTTTCATCATCCCCGAGACCCGTGGCCTGGGTGAAGTTTTTCACCATGTTCTGAACCTTGATGCTCATCTGACGCGCCAATTGATCCCTGCCATCCGCCAGGGCCTCGTTGCGGGCAAAGGCAAAACCGGCTTTGCCGATTTTTGCCGTACCCACAGCAGACACACCGCCTTCCACATCGGGATTAAAGACCCAGGCCGGGGCGTCCTTGTATTCATCGGGCATGCCAGTGTCGCTTACGGGAGTCTGTTTGGGCGCACATGCGGCGATGAGGGCGACAAGGCTCATCAGGACCACGGCTTTGAGCAACTGTTTTTTCATGGAATCCTCCGTCTTGTTTTTTGGGGTGCGGGTTGAATGAATCAGAGACATGACTTTTTTTTGTTGATTGAAGCTCTGCGCAGAGAGATCTTTCCATTCCGGGTGCAGAGCCTTAAAAACCTGGGGGCGATTTTAGGAAAAAAAAGACCCGTTTCTCATGTGTTTTTTCCTCTTGTAAAGCAAAGAAGATACAACGTATGACGCAGAGCATCAACACTTTCTTTGAGGCTCCTAGCGGCCTTTGTATCTTGCCTGATATCCCTTGTACCGGGGGGTTACTTTTTTCATGTAGTTGCGGGTTTCCTCATGGGGCAGATCTTTTACGAGTTTGTTATAAACCGCATCCGGGGACATGGTATTGATGATGGTTGCCGCACTGCGGATATTGGTGTTTCCCGTAAAGGCCCTTGCCACATTGCCCGCACCGGTGTTGTAGGCGGCAATGCTGCAATAGAGTCTGCTTTCCGGGTTCTGAATGGCGGAGAGGTAGCGGTAATACAGAATGTGCAGGTAGGCGCTCCCCATCTTGATGTTGTTGTCTGCATTATAAAGATAGGAGGGAGAAAGCAGTTTCTGCTGCCCATAAACCAGAGCGGAGGCATCTTTGCCTGCGGATTGGGGAACAATCTGCATGAGACCATAGGCTGGGATATGGGATTTGGCCATGGGATTGAAGGAACTTTCGCTATGCATGATGGAGACAATGAGAGCCGGATCTATTTTGTGTTCTTTGGCGTAACGCAGAATTTCTCTGTCATAGGTCGCGGCTTTATCGCTGAGCGTCACATCCGGAAGAGCAATGGTGAAGGTGTGGATACGGTTGGCGGGATCCGGCGCGGTTCTCTGGGTTTCCGTGCTTTTTTTGGCAAGGTCCGTTGCGGTGTTAAGAACCTGGCGGGCGCTGGGTTTTTCTGTACCTGTGAGGGCTTTGGTGAGAATGGGTTCGGGTTTTACCTTGTCTGTCACCACATTCTGAGAGGCTTCGGTGATCCTCTTTTCGATGTTCCGGGAGAGGGTATCATTGTCAAAGGCCTGGGCCGATGTGGCTGTGACCAGGGCCTTTAGCCGTTCTTCCAACTCTTTTTTGACATCTTTTTTATCTGCGGACGCCTGGATTTCAATGGTGATGGTGTTCTTTTCAAAATCCACCAGGGTGCGGTTTTTCATGTTCTGACTGTATTCCACCCATTGGGTGGGGGTGCTTACCACTTCATCGCCCCAGGATTTTCTGATCTGGTTTTTGTAGTTTCGGAATTCTTCCTGGATGATTTTCTGGTATTCACGGAATTCTCGGTTGATTTGTTCCTGATAGTTACTGAAAGCGCTCTGCTGTTCCTTCATGTACTCTTCAAAGGACTGGGCGAGTCCGGAAGAGGCCATCAGCAGGAGGGCCGGGAATACCAGGGCCAGGATGCGGGTTGGTACATTGCGCATGGCGGGACTCCTTGGGCTGTGGATTGGAATGAAGTTTTCAGACAAACGTGTCTTCAAGAATAAGGCTGACAGACGCATGCTGAATCCTTTACGGCATGGAACCGGGTGCTGCCCTGATGCGGGAGTGCGGTTGCAGGAATTTTTTATAGGTAAGGATTAGCATTTATTTTTTGTAGCATCATGCGCTATAGAAAATCCATGAAAAAGTTTTACGGGATAAGGATCCGTCTGGTGGCTCCATGGCGGATCGCAGGGAGAAAGAAGGGAGAATAAAATGTTCTGGAATCGCCTGGCTTCTTTTCTTTTTGTTGTGTCTGTCATGGCAGCGGGCCCCTTTTTCTATGCAGGGGCGCTTCTCATCTGGGTGGTAACCCGGCCCTTTGATCCGCGTTTGCGTCTTTTGCATCTTTATGCCTGCTTCTGGTCCACCTGCCATTACTGGACCATGCCCACCTGGAAATTTGTGGTGAGCGGCAAGGAGTACATTGACAGGAAAGCCACCTATGTGGTGGTGTCCAATCATCAGTCTCAGCTGGATATTCTCGCGGCTTTCCGGACTTTTTTCCATTTTAAGTGGGTATCGAAGATTGAGGTTTTCAGGCTGCCCTTCATTGGATGGAATATGCGGCTGAATGGGTACATTCCCTTGAAAAGGGGGGATAAGGACAGCATTCTGGAAATGCTGGAGAAATGTCGGCAAACCCTCAGAGAGGGGAATTCCGTTTTTATTTTTCCCGAAGGCACCCGGAGTGAAACGGGAATTCTGAGGCCTTTCAAACCCGGAGCCTTCCAGCTGGCCCATGAGCTGAAGCTGCCTATCCTGCCCATTGCCATTGATGGTACAAGGGAGGTTCTGCCCAAGTACAGCCTGGAGCTTAAAAGCCAGGCACCCATGAAAATTCAGATTCTTCCGCCTGTGGCCTATGAGGATTTTCAGCACATGTCGGTGGAGGAAACCGCAGCCTTTTTCCGCAGAAAGATCGGAGCCCATGTGAGCGCCCATAAAGAAGAAGTGGTCGCAGAAGAACCCGCTCTGGCTCGCTGAATTCCCGGCGCTGAGTGATTTTTTGGCTTCAGCCCATGGCCTTTGTGAGGCCAAGACGGATACCAAAGCCCAGAAGAAGACCTCCGCTGGCCCCTTCCAGCCAGCGTGTGAAGGTGGGCTTGTGAAAAAGGCCACGCAGGCGGTGCAGGCTGTGGGCCACAAGGCAGAGCCAGAAAAGGGCCATCATGAAGTGCAGGGCCGCGAGGAACATGGATTTGAGGAATATGGGGTCCTGGGGGCGGATGAACTGGGGCAGAAAGGCCATGTAAAATACAGCGGTCTTGGGGTTGAGAATATTGGAAAGAAAACCTTCGGTAAAGGCTCTGCCCACAGATTTGGGTACGGGAGGTTCGGAACCCTGCGGTGGCAGGGCGGAAAGAGCAGGGGGTTTTCCCATGGCCGCGCGCAGACTTTTGATGCCAAGCCAGATGAGGTAGAGGGCACCCAGAGTTTTGAGAAGGGAAAAGGCCGTTGCAGACCGGAGCAGAATCAGAGAAATTCCAGCTGCAGAAAGCCCTGCATGCATGAAAAGCCCAAAGCAGATCCCAAGGGAAGTGATGTCTCCTTCCCGCCATCCGCCCCTGAGGGTATTGCGAACCACAAGGAGGGTATCTGCACCCGGTGCAAGGGTGAGCACAAGCATGGCCAGGAGGAAGGTAAGAAGGGAAGCGTCAAACATGGGCGTCTCCTGAAAATAAAAAGGGCTCAAAGGACATCAGAGATCTCTGATAGCCCCTTGAGCCCTTCTTGTCCAGATCTGCTTTTTTGGGGGCTCTCAGCCTCCTTTTTTCATGGAGAGGCGGGAGACTCCGTTACCAGGGCGTACACGAGAGGGGCGATGTGGGAAACCTTGCGCTCCATGCCGGATTTTTTGGCTGTATACCCCAGGTTAAATATGCAGAAAGGGCAGGTGGAGACCATGGCCTTTTCTGTGGAGGCTTCCAGCAGTTTTTTTCCGATGGACATGGAAAGATCCGGTGCAAAGGAACGCACCCCGGCCCCGGCCCCGCAACAGCGGGAATCTTCGCGGCTGTCTGCCATTTCCTTTAAATCAAAACCCAGGCTGCGAAGCAGCGTTCTCGGGGCATCATAGATTCCGGCCTTTCTCCCGAGTTTACAGGAGTCGTGGAAGGTGAGGGTGCCGGAGGCGGGGGTGAAGGTCAGACGTTTTTCTTCAAAAATTTCAAGCATTATCTCACTGATGTGCCGTACTTCAATGGCAAAATCCCGGAGCATTTCCTTATAATAGAAAGAAAATGTGCGGTGACATCCGGCGCAGGGCACCAGGATGCGGAAGATGCCGAGATTTTTGAATTGGGCATGCATTTTTTCAAAAATCATGCGGGCTTCTTCACGTTTTCCGGCATTGTAGGGATAGATGCCGCAGCAGAATTCATCCCCCATCAGAGTAAAGGGAATTCCTGCTTTTTTCAGAAGAAAATAGGAGGCCCGGGCTGTGGCCATGTCCAGATAGGAGGCCATGCATCCTAAGTAAAGGAGGGTGTCACAGGGCTGATCTATGGGGGCTTGGGATCTTTCTTCCTCGGGCAGCCAGTCCAGGCGGGTCTCGGGATCCTTGTTCACCGCATTCCGTTTGGCAAAGATGGAAGCAATCATTTCCTCATGCCTTGGCAGGGGGCCTGCCCCCCTTTCCACCATGAACACTTTGCCCTGGGCCAGGGCTGCGGAGATGGGAATGTCCATGGGACAGACCGTATCGCAGCGACCACAGTCCGTGCAGGTGTAGAGGTTGTAGGTATCTTCGCTTGTGAGGCCTTCCCGGGAGAGGAGGCGGCTGATAATCCCGAGACGGTGCATGGGACTTTTTTCCTCCTCCCCTGTGGCTTCAAAGGTGCAGCAGACGCTGAGGCAGGTTTCGCAGGCGTTGCAGCGTTCACAGACTTCCTTCAGATGGCTCTCATCCATATACCCCTGTTGTGTCATGGTGACCTCCGTACGATGAATGGTTGGAATGTGAATGCCTATCCATACCCCCTATGTGTGCTTTTTGCGATCCTTTATTTCAGGGTGGAAAAGGGAGGGGGAAAAAGAAGACAGGAATTTTTTTGTGGACACGGGATTGTGGCTTGTGTTTTTGTATGTAGATATTTTGCATACAAATAAAGGCCTGCTTCCGTTACGGAGCAGGAGGCAAAAAAACACGGATATCCGAATGATTCACCGCTAAAGGGGGGAAGAATGCAGATCACGGTCATCAGTGGCAGTCCCAAGGGCGAACTCAGCGTTACTCTCCAGTCTGTGCGTTACATGGAAAAAAAGTTCCCGGAGCATGTCTGGCATTACGTGCATGTGGGCCAGACAATCCGGAGTATTGAGGAAAAGACTGAAAAACAAGGAGAGATTGCAGAGCTGGTGAGGGCTTCGGATCTGGTACTCTTTGCCCAGCCCGTTTATACCTTCACCATTCCTTCCCAGCTCAAGCGTTTTATGGAACTCCTTTTCAAAGTTGACCTGGGGCGGGCTTTTTCCGGGAAATATGCGGCGGTCCTCACCACTTCCATCAATTTTTTTGACCACGCCGCCCATGCCTACATGCGGGCGACCCTTGAGGATCTGGGCATGCGGTTTGCCGGGGCTTTTTCCGCAGACTCCTATGATCTTCTGCAGGAAAAAGAGCGGTTGCGGCTGGAGGCTTTTGCTGGGGATATGCTGGAGACAGTGGGGCGCAGACGTCCGGTGACAAGGGCTTTCGCTCCCCTTGTTCACAAGGCCTGGAACTACAAGAGCGGCGAGGCTTCCCCCGCTCTGGATGTTCAGGGAAAAAAGGTGCTCATCATCCAGGATAGACGATACCCGGCTGAAAATGCAGGCGCCATGGCAGATCGCATGGTCGCCCGTTTTCCGGGCGCAGATCGTCTGGTGCTGGAAGAGATTTCCATGGCCGGAGGGTGTCTTGGCTGTGTGCAGTGTGGTTTTGACCACCAATGCGTGTATGCGGGGAAGGACGACTTTATTGCCGCCTATGAAGAACGCATTAAAACCGCAGACATTCTCTTTTTTGTCATGAAGGTGGAAGACCGCATGTTTTCCGCACTGTGGAAAACGTTTTTTGATCGGGGCTTTTACAATACCCATACGCCGACACTGCGGGGAAAGCAGCTGGGCTTTCTTGTATCCGGTCCTCTGGGGCAGATGGGGCCTTTCCGGGAGGTACTCACAGCCTTTACGGAATGGCAGGGCGCTGGGCTTGTGGACATGGTCACGGATGAGTGCTGCGAGGCCCCTTTGCTGGACGCTTTGCTGGATACCCTGGCTGAGCGGGCTGTGGAAGCCTGGGAAAGGGGATTTGTGTCGCCTGCCACCTTCCTGGGCAAGGGGGGGATGAAGGTGTTCCGGGATGATGTTTTTGGCCGCCACCGTTTTGTTTTTCAGGCGGATCATACCTGGTTTGAGGCCAACGGCATTTACGATTTCCCCCAGGATGACAAGCGGGCCATGGAAACCAATGCTTTTATGTTTGATGTGATGAAAGATCCCGGCACAAAAGAAGCCATCCGGAAGATGCTCAAATCCGAGATGGTGAAGCCCATACGCAAGGTGGTGGACCGATTGCCCTGAAAACAGAAAAGAAGACGGCTCTGGGGGAAAAAAGCCCCTGAGAGGGGCTGGCGTTTCAGGGTGCCAAAGACGGATGTGATGTTTTTTTAAGTCAAGGTATGCAAAGAACAATCCCCGGAAACCTTTTGATCAGGCACACCGGGGATTGTCTCCATAGAACGGAAGAAAAACTTCTTGCCGTATCAGCGGAACAAGGCTCTGATGAAACAGCTTTCCACAGGTTCCGGATCGGGGGAGCGCTGGGTGGAAAGGGCTTTGAGACAGACGTTGGTATCAGCTTTTTCGTCTGTCATGTCTTTCCAGGTATTGCCATCCGCGCTGATGAAGCTCTGGCCTTTCCGGGCTGTGGCTTTGCTGGAGTAGGCTTCCTGAGGTCCTTCAATGGCAATGGGGGGTTCCGTATCCTGGGTCTGGATACGGACCACGATGGAAAAGGACTGACTTTTCTGGAGGGGAACTTCCCGCTCAAGGTCAATGACGTGGTAGCCGGGTATTTCCTTGGTGATCGTCCAGGGGCCAAAGGCAAGGACACCGCTGCTGGGGTTGGAGGGATCGGGACTGGTGTATACGGAAAGGGTCAGTTCCGCATGGGGGCTGAGGGTGTAAAGGCCTGCGGCTTTGAGGTTCTGATCTTCTTCGGCGTGGAAGATATTGCTGAACCACTGGGCCTGGCTGTCATCGCCCGTTGCATAGGCACCCGTTGCACCCAGGGGGTCATGAAAGTGGATGATGTCATAATTTTCAGGGCGGGTAATGACATAGGCATAGGCGTCTTCTCCCGGGTACTTCCCTGTGAAGGCGTCGTAATAGGAAACATAGAAGTAGCCGTCATCGCCCCATTCTGTTCCCCAGGAATTCTGGACAATCCAGGCCCCATCTCCCGGAGGCTCCTGCAGAAAGTTTTCCTTGGGGTAGGTGTCATCCCATCCCACGGCGAGAACGGCGTGGTTACCTTCCTCAGAGTCTCCTGTGTAGTAGAAGGCTCCGGTTTCCGGGTTGAAGCTGTCGTTGAAGGTGGGGTCTTCTTCACCTTCTTCCGGGAGGTCAACGTATACATCAATGTTGACCGCTCCGCTGTTCTGGAGAAGATACTTCACGTTATTCACAAAATGCTCCCCCGCAGGGGCGATGAGGGCTTTGCGGAGCAGGGCAACGTTGGGTGCATCCGCAGGGGGGGCTGTGTCAAAATCTTTATAGGGCGCATCTTCTTCCGCCACAATGCCTGTCCAGCGGCTGAGCATGGCCATGGGTATGGGCGCATTGGCGCCTTGTTCATAAAGGGAGTCTTCGGGATTGATATCAAAGCCCACAAGGGTTTCGTTGATATCGGTGAAGGCATAATAGGCAAGGTGTTTTTCGGAAAAGTCGGGGTTCTGCCACCCCTGCACCAGAGCGGAGGATTCTGAGGATCCCAGGGCTGCAAAGGACCAGCAGGTGCCCCAGGGGTTTTGATTCTTCACCACCGTGACCTTGTGGTTTTCCCGGAGATCAAAGCGCACAGGAAAACCCCCGGTTGCATCCATGGCTTTTCTTGCGGAAGGTGCAATGGACTGGTTGTAAAGGTGATGCAGGTTTAAAGGGGCGGGTCGTTTGCCTGTGATCCTTTGGGGGGAAGGGGTCCCGGGGACTGGGACGGAAATCCCTAAGGGTTTGCGGGAGAGGCTGTGGCTTTCCCGCCAGGCTTCAAACTTTGGGTTCAGAGGAGCCATTTTGCCCGAATCCTGGGCATAGGCGGGAAATACGAGGGCTGCTGCGATGAGGATACCGCATAACCGTCTGTACATGAGGACTCTCCTTGTGGAATCTCGGGGTGGGCAGGGCCCGTGAAAAAAGCATGGGCTTTTTTTTACCTTTATTCGTCGAGGTTTCGCAAGTTTTATCTTCACCCTTACGCGGCCATGGATTGTGAAGGGCTGAGGCTCTGTGATATACGATGTTCACAGGGGTTTTGAATGTTTTATGATCTGGAGAAATGGAGGTTTTCCATGGAAGACAAGAGCCCCCATGTCCGTCCTGCTGCTGTGGCTTCCATGTTTTATCCGGGCCATCCCCAGGGGCTCAGAGAGGAAGTGCGCGTCCTTCTGGAACAAGCCCCTGATTTCCCTGGGCTTGTTCCCAAAGCCATGATTGTTCCCCACGCAGGGTATGTGTATTCCGGCCCTGTTGCCGCAAGAGCGTACAAGATTCTTAAGGCCTTTGCAAAACGCATACGCCGGGTGGTTCTGCTGGGTCCGGCGCACAGGGTGTATGTGAAAGGCCTGATTGTTCCCACATCTCATTGCTTTGCAACACCCCTGGGAGAAGTCCGGCTGGACGAGGGCTGCCTGAAGGATCTGGTCAGGGATTTTGCCTGGGTTCAGGTTCTGGACCTTGCCCACTCCCTGGAACACAGTCTGGAAGTACAGCTTCCCTTTTTACAGGAAGTTCTGGATGATTTTGTCCTTTTACCTCTGGTGGTGGGTGAAACCCCCGCTCCAGAGGTGGCTCGTGTGCTGGCGCGACTCTGGGGAGGGGAAGAAACCCTGATCCTTGTGAGTTCGGATCTCAGCCACTACCACGATTACGAGACAGCGTGTAGAGTGGACGGGGAAACGGCTTTTGCCATTGAAAATCTGGACACCAGCGGCATTACGCCTAAGGCGGCCTGTGGAGCCTATCCTTTGCGCGGACTCCTTCTTGCGGCACAAAGCAAAGGGCTTTGCGTGCATCGTCTGGGGCTCTGCAATTCCGGGGATACGGCGGGGGACAGGAAGCGGGTCGTGGGATACGGAGCCTGGCTTTTTGCGGAGAAAGCACCATGAAAGAGCTTTTGTTGACCACAGAGGAAAAGGGTATTCTCATTCGCCTCGCCCACAGGGCCATTGCGCAGGGATTAGAGGGAAAAAGACCGGACAGGACGAAAATTGGAGAGTTTTTGGGAAATCTCAGTGAAAACCGGGCTTCCTTTGTTACGTTGTATGAAGGAAAACGCCTGCGGGGCTGCATCGGTTCCCTCATTGCCCACCGCCCTCTGGCCCTGGATGTGATGGAAAACGCGTATAATGCAGCCTTTGAGGATCCGCGGTTTGCCCCTCTGAAAGAGAGGGAACTTGCGGAGATCTGTCTGCGGATTTCCGTTCTGACGCCTCCGGAACCCATCCATTTTGAGTCCGAGGCGGATCTTATTGCAAAACTGAGACCCGGCGTGGATGGTCTGATCCTCCGGGATGGAATCCATCAGGCAACCTTTCTGCCCAGTGTGTGGGCAGAACTTCCAAAGCCTGAGGTTTTTCTTGCTCACCTGAAAGTTAAAGCCGGTATGCCCGCCTCGGGGTTCTCAAAAAACCTGCGCGCAGCGCGCTATACCACAGAAGAGTTCTCCTGATCGTAAGATTTTACCATGGGAGTCTGTGGTGAACATGTCTTAGCAAGGAGAAAAACCATGCATTCTCCCACCATCTATGCCCGGAAACTGGAAGATGGCCGCATGGAGTGCCAGGTCTGCCCCCATGCCTGCCGTCTGGGTGACGGGCAGCGGGGCAGGTGCTTTGTGCGCATGGGGGCGAGGGAAGATATTGTCCTCACCACCTACGGCCGCTCCAGCGGTTTCTGCATTGATCCCATCGAAAAAAAACCGCTTTATCATTTTTATCCGGGAAGCCCTGTGCTGTCCTTTGGCACGGCGGGCTGTAACCTGAGCTGTTCCTTTTGCCAGAACTGGCACCTTTCCCGCTGCCGGAGCATGGACAGGCTCATGGCAGAGGCCAGCCCGGAGGCCATTGCGGAAGCGGCTTCTGTCCATGGCTGCTGCAGTGTGGCCTACACCTACAACGATCCTGTGGTTTTTTTTGAATACGCCATGGACACGGCGGATGCCTGCCGGGAAAAGGGAATTTTTTCCGTGGCTGTTACCGCAGGCTATATCCATGGAAAAGCGAGGGAGGATTTTTTTTCCCGTATGGACGCGGCCAATGTGGATCTGAAAGCCTTTTCAGAGGATTTCTATAAAAAGTTCTGCGGCGCTTCCCTGGCTCCGGTTCTGGATACCCTGCGTTATATCCGGAGGGAAACCCGAATCTGGCTTGAGATCACAACCCTTCTCATTCCCGGGTGCAACGACGGGGAAGGGGAGATCCATGCCCTGTGTGCCTGGATTCTCGAACATCTGGGGCCGGAGGTGCCGCTGCACTTCACAGCTTTTCACCCGGATTTTAAGATGGCGCATCTGGAAAGAACCCCCCTTGCCACCCTGATCCGGGCCCGAAACCAGGCCCTTTCCCTGGGGCTTTTTCATGTATATGTGGGCAATGTGCAGACCGGCGAGAAAGAGAGTACCTTCTGCCCCCACTGTAAAAAAGCCCTCATCGGGCGTGCAGGATACCGTATCACGGACTGGGGCTTGGGCGGGGGCGGTATCTGCCTTGCCTGCGGAAAGCCCTGTGCCGGACATTTTGGTGCCCTGCCCGGAGATTGGGGGCCCCGCTGTTTGCCTTTGCGTTTTTAGTTAAAGGGGTCAGACCCCTTTTCAACCATGGAGATGCCAAAAATCCCCATCGGCTTGGGCAGAACGGCACGGCGGAATTGGGCCATATCGTGCGTTTTGTAGTAAATTCCCCCGTCGTTCCCCGTTACATTATAGCCACAAAACCAGA